>NZ_JACJFC010000009.1:0-198251 GCF_014164385.1 Pseudoalteromonas sp. SG43-3 | reverse complement strand
GGAATATAGGAATATAGGAATAGTAGAGAAGTGGTGGAGGGAGCTGGATTCGAACCAGCGAAGGCTGAGCCGTCAGATTTACAGTCTGATCCCTTTGGCCGCTCGGGAACCCCTCCACACTAATTTTATTGCATTTGGCCCCACTTAACTTAGCGGTAAGAAAAGTGGTGGAGGGAGCTGGATTCGAACCAGCGAAGGCTGAGCCGTCAGATTTACAGTCTGATCCCTTTGGCCGCTCGGGAACCCCTCCAATGCAACGGCGCTGATAATAGCAAATTGCGTATTTAAGTAAAGAAAAAAGCTAAAGAAAATTGAAATAAAGCCGATAAATATCCATCAGTTACCACAATCGACTAAAGACTATGCAAATAGATGATTTGTTAATCACAGAGAGTCAGTTAAACAGCAGGCTCAATAATAGTGTGCATGAAAATCGCCGTGGCGAATTTTCTCTATTATTAGCGATGCTGTCACATGACGCACTCGACTTTAGCCAATTTCATTTACCAAAAACTGAAATAGATAATTTAGTTATAGAAGAAGAGGCATTAAGAAAGCAATTTGGCGCAGGTCCAAAGCAACTTTTAGCCCCTGATGAATACAATATGTTGGTTGGACAGTTTAATGCATCATTAATATCTCAAGAAGGGGAGCGCTGCGGTATGACAAGTATTAAGCTAAGACAGTGCTTAAGCCCTGAACCACTTGCGATTAGAAATGATGATAAGCATATTCCACTTAATATAATAGATAACTGTGAGCTTGCTGTCAGAAGAAGAATTAAAAGCGAACAAACACAACTAGCGAATCCCCCTATAAATGCAGCTGCTTTTTACGACAGCCTTAATAGTGATGCAATACATCAACCACTTCAGCTTATTGCGGTGTGATATATGATTGTAATAATCATCAGTTAATATATGCTTTATAACGGGTCTGCTTTATATATTTGCTAATAATTGATTTAATGAAAAAAAAGCATCCAAAAATTAAATGCAATTGCTATAATGGCGTCAAATGGTATGACATGAAATGCCATTATCATTAAACCAAGGTAATTAGGAACGTAATGAAGAAAACATTCACGCTAAATCACGAGAAAATCAAATACCCTCGTATGGTTGATGCTGCAAAGCACGAAGTGAAAAAATATTTGAAAAGAGAGCGTAATAAAACGCTACCTGAAGATGCTGACTATTGGGCATTTGACTGTAAGTTTGGTAACACAGCTGAAGATGCGCAAGTTGTGCACGTTGCTGAATTAAGTAACCAAATTGGCGAAATTGAAAAGCAAGGTTTGACCTCTTTCTATGTAGAGATTTTAGCTCGACCTGCTCAACGTCAGCAATTAGATTTAGATGATGACGAATAATACTTAACTAAATTAAGTATTCAAAGTTATAAAATGAGCCCAAGTGGCTCATTTTTTGTTTTTATGCAATAAAGATTTACTAAAAAGCATTTTTATTAATAACCAATAAGTAGAATCCCTCTTAATTAACATTTGCATAACAAAATATGATGCTATAGGCTGTTTTTAATTAAAAAAACAAAACATTTTTACTATGCCAATAAATTACTCTGACCATCAATTAAAACTAAGTTTAAAGAATTCTAAAGTACTTATAGTTGACGATCAGTTATTAAGCTTAATCGTATTAAAAAAAATATTATCTGAGCATTTTAATGTGACAACAGCTGGAAGTGGTGAAGAAGCAATTGAAATTTGTAATGTAAATGTACCCGATATAGTCCTACTCGATATTAGTATGGGTGGAATGAGTGGTATTGATACATGTTTAAAATTAAAAAATAATACTGAAACACAGGATATCCCAGTTATTTTTGTTACATCCTTTGAAAACGAAGAAGAAGAGTGTTGGGAAGCCGGAGCTGTTGATTTTATTAAAAAGCCGATTGTAAAAGAAACACTATTTAGAAGGGTTCGTGCCCATATAACGTTAAAATTACAACACGACTTACTCAATCAAAAAGTATTTTTAGATGATTTAACTAAAGTATTCAATCGCCGTTATTTTGATGCACATTTTTCTAAAATGGAACGAAGCGCCTTACGAGAAAAAGTTGACTATGCATTATTACTCATCGATATAGATTATTTTAAGCAATACAATGATATCTATGGTCATGTGCAGGGGGATACGGTGTTAAACCTAGTAGCACAAACTATTACTAATAGTTTGCAAAGGCCAACCGATTTTGTTGCGCGTTATGGCGGCGAAGAGTTTGTAGTTGTTCTACCGCATACAAGCACTGAAGGTGCAATTTGTGTTGCTGATAAAATTAAACAGAATGTGGCCGATTTAGGAATATTACACAAATATTCAGAATATGATTTTGTGACTATTAGTATTGGCGGTGCAACCCTACAACCATACGTAAATAACAAAAACACGTTGCAGATCGCAGATGAAAAAATGTATGAGTCTAAAATGCAAGGGCGTAACAAAGTGTGTTTTTAAGTTTAGTTAGCTAATAAATCACTCTGCCACTTAAAAACACCTTTTAGGTGATAAATATTAAATAAGATTATTTATTACATGCTATGACATTTTTTGTACTTTTTATTGCTACCGCATGGGCAGTTATCATTTCTGCCTACTTTAATATCTTCAACAGGATATATAGTGCCATCTAAATAACGCCATTGAGTGTTTTCTTTAATAAACTGCGATTTTTCATGAAGCTCACAAAATAAGTTTTGATAAAAATATTGGGCTTTAAATTCTACAGTTCCAGTATCGCCATCATGGCTTGAGTCAATTAAATCAAGATTTATAAATCGACAGCTGTTAGCAAAATCATTGATTTCTTTAACCGGATTCTCAGCTTGTTTTTCTTTTGCGTAGGTTTGATAAACATATTTTGCATTTTTAATAACATAAGCGCTGAATCGTGACCGCATAAGTTGTTCAGGAGTGTCAGCTTGCTTTACAGATAAGTGAAGCGGCTCGCAGCAATCGGCATAATTGTGCCCACTGCTGCAAAAACATAATGTGGTATTGAGTGAAGTCATAATAATAATACAGAATCTAAAACATTAGTTTAACAAGCTTATTGAGCGAGTGGTATCTCTGTTGTTTGAGCGTTTTTAGTAAAACAGTATAGTTTTGTATTCGTTTTACTTAAATCGAACGATAGATTTGTAAGTAGTTGGTTATTAACTATATCGGTCCAGGTAATTACCGCTGCAAAGTTTCCATTATGTAACGCAGAATTTAATACATACTCTAAATTTACTAGGTGCTTCTGTCTAATAACAAGTAATTTGCTTGTATCAATAGAGCATGAGTCAAGTAAAGCTTTGCTAGGTACATGATCTGGCGCAATTAGTAACGTCCATGCATTAGAGCTATTGTATTGGTGTAATACTTTTAAAAGCTCAAAGGTCGCTGAAATTTCATCTTCAATTTGGATCAAATTTACGCAATCGCTTTGCTCGTCTTGTTGGTAACTTTTAACTGTTCTTACGGTAATAGGCTGTAACATAATTTCACTCACTGGGTTTTTATACAGTATTCATATACAGTAGTTTATACAGTGCTTTCGTGCAAGCATTTTATGCTATTTATTTGTACAGTTATTCAGCCTTTGATCATTGTTTTTTATTTTTAAATCTATAATTCTTTATTAATCAACTTGTTATAGGTTTGTTTTTGAGAAGGTATTTCAAAAATAAATTTTTGAGTAATGTTTTAATTTGTGGGTTTTATACTGAGTAGGAGTATCTTTGTAACTATATACAGTATTTTTCAACACTGTATACAGTACTTATAACTTAGTTGGTTTATGTGTCTTCACTCGTGCGAGGGATCATATGAGAAAACTGGAGTTGGTGAATTTGTTCGTACAAACTTGCTGCATAACATTGAGCATCTTTAAATCGCTTAGTTTCGATATGTTTGCGTATATCTGTAACCGCTGCAGTGGCAGGTGCGTATCCTTGGCTACTCGCTAAGCTCAACCAAGCTACAGCATGAAATACACTTTGTGGCACGCCTTCACCTTTTACAAAAAATAAACCTAAATAAAACTGTGCTCTATGGTTCCCTGCCATTGCAGCAAGGCGCATCCATTTTGCAGCCAATGGAGCTTGATTATTTTTTAAATAATATAGGGCTTTATTAATAGTACTTTGCTCATCTTTTTTATTATCAATGGGCGCGGGGCTGCTTTCTGGTTGAGTAACAAAACCTAAAATGTTGTCTAGCTGTTGCTCTAAGTCTTGCTCACAAGGTGTTGTTTTAAGCATATTGGTTCATTTATTATTTTAACTACTTTAACAGTTTAGTATATAGCAAGGTAAAATGTCCTGTAAAAGATAATTTTTATGTTAAAATCTCGTCACTTTTTACTATCACAAGTTTATTATGTTTGAAGCCTTATTTAAACTCAGCGAAAATAACTCAACAGTTAAACGCGAATGCGTTGCTGGCCTAACGACCTTTATCACTATGGTATACATTGTATTTGTAAACCCGGCTATGCTTGCTGAGGCAGGGATGGACCAAGGGGCTGCATTTGTAGCTACCTGTATAGCAGCTGCGATAGGCTGTTTTATAATGGGTTTGTGGGCTAATTATCCATTAGCATTAGCGCCTGGCATGGGACTAAATGCCTTTTTTACGTATGGCGTCGTATTAGGAATGGGTTATACCTGGCAAGCCGCATTAGGGGCTGTTTTTATGTCGGGTTGTATATTTTTATTTTTAAGCTTATTTAAAGTCAGAGAATGGATTATTAATGCCATACCTCTGGTGCTCAAGCGAGCTATCGCAACAGGTATAGGTGCTTTTTTAGCCTTAATTGCCCTTAAAAATGCAGGCATTATTGTCTCAAGCCCAGCAACATTAGTGCAATTGGGCGACATTACTTCCCCAGGCCCATTATTGGCTATATTAAGCTTTTTTGTAATTGCAGCGCTTTTATACCGCGATTTTAAAAGCGGTGTACTTATTAGTATTTTATTAGTGACTGGCATTGCACTAAGTTTAGGGCTAGTTGAATATCACGGTGTTATGGCTATGCCACCATCAATAATGCCTACTTTTATGCAACTAGATTTTGCCGCCGCTTTTGATATATCAATGATGAGTGTTATTTTTGCATTCTTGTTTGTCGATCTTTTTGATACTTCGGGTACATTAGTTGCGGTCACTCAAAAAGCTGGTTTAGCTGATGAAAAAGGTAACATGCCTCGTTTAGGGCGCGCACTAAGTGCTGACAGCTCTGCAACAATTGCAGGTGCGATGCTAGGCACGTCTACGACTACATCGTATATAGAATCGGTTGCTGGTGTTTCAGTTGGCGGACGTACTGGCTTAACGGCTGTAGTTGTAGGTATTTGCTTTTTACTAATGATGTTTTTTGCACCGCTTGCACAAATGGTACCGGCTTATGCTACGGCAGGTGCTATTTTATATGTCGCTGTACTGATGTTACAAAATTTAAAGTTTGTAAATTGGGATGATATGACCGATGCAATTCCTGTTACTGTGGTATTACTAATGACACCATTAACGTTTTCGATTGCGCACGGTATTGCACTTGGTTTTATATCTTATACGGCGGTAAAAGTATTGTGTGGTAAGCAAGATCAAATCAGTATTAGTGTTTGGATATTAACAGCCTTGTTTGTTTTCAAGTTTGCATTTTTGTCTTAATGACTAACAAATAGACAAAAAAGCCTGCATAAATTTAATTTGTGCAGGCTTTTTTAACGCTTTTATAAAAGAATTACCATTTCTTTTTAGGAGCAAACAATATATCTAAGTCGTCTTGCTCTTCTTCTGTTTTCTTTTTAAGTGCGCTTGCATTAGAAGCCCGCAGTTCAACACTAATTGCTTCTAAGTAACCTTCAACTTCTTGGCGTTTTGTTGTTACATATTCATCGGTGTATGTAACTGCATTGAGCGTTGCCTGTGCTTTTTCAAAATACTGCCTTGCAGAGCCAACCATACTCGCTGAGCGGGCAGATAAGCCACGTTTTATTTGGCTTTCGATATTAATACGCAGTTGTAGTTTTTCAAGACGTTTATCTTCTAAAACAAAAACTTGGCTATCAATACGACCTTTATTATGTTCAGAGCGTAAAATTGAGCGTAATTTTTTAATACCTTGAATTAGGCCAACAAGCTGCTTGTCATTACTCGGTAGCGTTAGGGCTTCACTGCTGTTGTCTAGAACTGCATTGGTGAGGTGCGTTTTAGCCTCACCTAAGCGGCTTTTGAGTGCTTTAGATGTTGGCGAACTAGTAACCATCGTGTTTAATGCTTCGTAAATACGGCGTTGCAATACACGGATTATATTTTCAGAAAGAGGTATATTGGCACTATTCATTAGTGCTTCTTCTGTTTCTTCTATTATAGCTTTTTGTTTTGTTAGCTCTTTGCGGCGTTCCGCTTCTTGTTTTTCTTTGTGTTGTTGTACAGCACTTACCCAAAGTGCAATCACAATCAATGCAACTATAAGCACTATTATAATAGAAACGATCATGGTGTAATTCTCGGATATATAACCTAATTATTTAATCTTACATTAAATATACGTTAACAGGGTAGCTTTGCGCCGATTAACTTAAAAAATACACCAAAAAATTGATAGGTTGAGCTCTTTATAAACCGTAGTCACCCTAAGGGCTTATAAACTAAAGCTGAATAAACATCGCTACCTCAAGCATATTTATTATGCTAGCCTTGAGCTCTAATCAGATAATTGCACACCTAAAGACCTAAAGTGATATTTTACGTAAATAACACTTGGTTTTAAGCGGTATTGCCTTTATAAATAATATGAATAATAACGTTAAAATTTGCAGCCATGAAATTACAACAACTCAGATACATCGTAGAAGTACAAAATCATAAATTAAATGTTTCAGCGACTGCTGAGAGTTTATTTACCTCGCAGCCAGGAATTTCTAAACAAGTACGCATGTTAGAAGATGAGTTGGGTGTACAAATTTTTGGTCGCAGTGGTAAACATTTAACGCATGTAACCGGTGCTGGCGAAGATATAATTAATATTTCTCGTGAAATACTCTCCAAAGTAGAAGGTATTAAAGCCGTTGCTAATGAGCATACGTTACCTGATCAAGGTAAGTTAAATATTGCCACAACACATACCCAAGCCCGTTATGCTTTGCCTAACGTTATTCAAGGGTTTATGAAAAAATACCCTGCGGTATCGCTTCATATGCACCAAGGTACTCCACAGCAAATATCAGATGCTGCAGCACGCGGTGATGCCGACTTTGCTATTGCAACAGAAGCACTGCATTTGTATTCAGATTTAGTTATGCTGCCTTGCTACCATTGGAACCGCAGTATTGTTGTTGCTAAAGACCATCCTCTCGCTAAAAAGGCAAATAGTTTAACTGTTGCTGACATTGCCCAATATCCACTCATTACATATGTATTTGGTTTTACGGGCCGCTCAGAGTTAGATAAAGCGTTTAGCGCACACGGGCTTGAACCACACATTGTATTTACAGCAACCGATGCTGACGTTATAAAAACATATGTACGTTTAGGGCTAGGAGTAGGAGTTGTTGCGTCAATGGCGATAGATCAAGTGAGTGACACTGATTTAGTGTGTATTGATGCAAGCCACTTATTTGAAGCTAGCACGACCAAAATTGGTTTTAGAAAGGGCAGCTTTTTACGTACTTACATGTATGATTTTATTGAGCGTTTTGCACCGCACTTAACTAAAGAGCGAGTAGAGCGAGCAAGCTTGTTACGTAACCAAGATGACGTAGATAAGTTATTTGCAGATATAGAGTTACCCGTTAAATAAGGTGATTGCATTGAACGAAAAATAAAAAAGCTGCCTATTTTAAATAGACAGCTTTTTCTTTTTATAGCGAGCTGATTAACATTCGATAATATTAACTGCTAATCCACCGCGAGCGGTTTCTTTGTATTTGGTTTTCATATCGTTGCCGGTTTCAAGCATGGTTTTAATCACTTTATCAAGTGATACCTTTTGCTCGCCACTGCCACGAATAGCTAAACGTGAGGCATTAATTGCTTTAATCGCGCCCATTGCATTGCGTTCAATACACGGCACTTGTACTAAGCCACCAACAGGGTCGCACGTGAGGCCTAGATTATGTTCCATACCAATTTCTGCTGCGTTTTCTACTTGCACAACATTGCCACCAACAATTTCTGTTAATGCGCCTGCAGCCATAGAGCACGCAACGCCAACTTCACCTTGGCAACCTACTTCAGCACCCGATATAGAGGCATTCTTTTTATATAAAATACCAATAGCAGCAGCCGTTAATAAATAACGTGTGGCTATATCGCGGTCTACTTCTTTCACAAATGTGTGATAGTACATAAGTACAGCCGGTAAAATACCCGCAGCACCATTAGTTGGTGCGGTAACTACACGGCCACCTGCCGCATTTTCTTCGTTTACGGCAAGGGCAAATAAATCAACCCAGTCCATTGCACGAAGTGGGTCGTTACTGACTTCTATATTTAGTTTTAAGTATAAGCTGGGCGCACGGCGTTTTACTTTTAAGCCGCCAGGTAGGATGCCTTCGGTACGCATACCACGGTCAATACAGGCCATCATTACTTTCCAAATATGAAACAGCGTGTCTTTTATTTCATCTTCAGTGCGCAGTGTTTTTTCGTTCTTCATCATTAAGCTTGAAACACTAAGCCCTGACTCTTTACACATCTCTAGTAGCTCTTTTGCGCTACTGAAAGGGAAAGGAGCTGGGTTTTCTTCTCTAATATCAAGGGCTGCTTGTTTTTCGTTTTCAAACTCTTCATCAGTAACAATAAAGCCACCGCCAATAGAGTAATATACTTTGCTGTAAACTTTTTCGCCGTTGTTTGAGGCGATAATTTCCATTGCATTAGAGTGTTTAGGCAGCGTTTTTCGACGATGAAAAACAATAGCACCTTGTTTTGGAAACTTAGCTTTGTGTGTTTTGTTTAAATAAATAACCTGTTCTTGTTCGATGGTGGCTAAAATGTCGTCGACTAAATCGGCATCTATAGTTTCAGGGTCATAACCGGCTAAACCAAGAATTACGGCTTTACCCGAGCCATGGCCAACACCTGTTTGACCCAAAGAGCCATAAAGCTCTACTTTAATATCGGTCACATTTGCTAATAATTGTTGTTCTTGTAGGTCATTAACAAATAAGCGTGATGCGCGCATTGGGCCAACGGTGTGTGATGACGAAGGGCCAATACCAATGCTAAACATATCAAATGCACTGATCATAATGTGTGTGTCTCTACTTTGTTTTATCAGCACGAAGCTGCTCTTTGAACGGTCGAGCATGATAACGTGGAATTGTGATTGTGTAACTACTAATAACGAAGATTTAAACTGGTAAGGCGAGTTGTTTTGTAAAGTTTTTTATAATGCTTGCTGTCGCACCCCAAAGTAAACCATGTGGCGTTTTAAAACCTTGCAAAATAACCGTTTTCCCAAATCGTTGAAAAGGTAAGGGTTGCCAATTAGCTTCGTTATTTAACTCAGTGACCGAGAGTAAAAAGCTCGCTTGTACTTCATTATAGTCATTTTCCCAGGTGGTGCCTTTATTAAGTAAACCCACATAGGGGCTAATACTAAAACCCGTTAATGTTGAATACTCAGGTAAGTGACCTATTACATTAACGTTGTTTTGGGCAATATTTAGCTCTTCTTTTAGTTCGCGAAGGGCTGTGGTGCGAAGGGTAATGTCGCTTACTTCAAACTTACCTCCGGGCAAACAAATCTCCCCAGGGTGATGGTGTAAATAAGTAGGGCGTTTACACAGTAAGATATGTGCATGATTATCTATATCAATAATTGGCAGCATAACAGCGCTAGCACGTTTTTTACGCGTGTCTTTTAACTGGTTTGGCGCAGCTGTAGGGCTTAACAGAAACCGCGCCATAATGTGTTCACTATTCAAAGCGACCTACTGTTTTAATAAAGGGAGGATTTTATTTACTTTATCGTAAGTTTCTTGATATTCCAATTCGACTTTAGAATCAGCTACTATTCCGCCACCTGCCCAGCAGTAAATTTGCGCTTTGTGGCACACCAAGGTACGAATAGTGATACTCGTATCCATATTTCCACATGCACTTAAATAACCAATTGAACCACAATAAATGCTGCGGCGATGTGGTTCTAGTTCTTCAATTATTTCCATCGCTCTAATTTTGGGCGCACCGGTGATTGAGCCACCCGGAAAAGCCGCTTTTAACTGATCGACCGCTGTTTTGCCTTCATCAAGTTCTGAGGTTACCGTGCTTACTAAATGATGCACTGCCGGAAAGCTTTCAATAGCAAAAAGGGAAGGGACGTGGACGCTGCCAGGTTTTGCCACTTTGCCTAAGTCGTTACGCAGTAAATCAACAATCATGACATTTTCAGCGCGATCTTTAGCTGATGCTGCGAGTATTTGGGCTTGGCGTTGATCCTCCAGCGCATCCGCTTTTCGCGGCAGAGTGCCTTTAATAGGTTTGGTTTCTACAACGTTATTATTTACAGATATAAAGCGCTCAGGGGAAATTGATAAAATTGCCCCTTGAGGGTGATTTATAAAGCTCGAAAATGGCGCTTTATTTGCCTCACGCAGTTTAATATAAGCCGCCCAAGGGGAGCCTTCAAACTGAGCGTTAAAGCGCTGCGCTAAATTAATTTGGTAACAATCGCCACTTTTTAGATACTCCTCAATTTGGGCAAACTTTGCAGCGTATTCCGTTTCGCTCATATTTGATTGCCAGTCGCTGTTTAGGGCAAAGGACTGCGTATTAACTTGGGAGTTAGCGTGTGTATTTAAGTATTGCTCATAAAGCGCTAATCGATCGGTGTTTGGCTGCGATACATAAAACCAGCTTTGTTGCTGCTTGTCGTAAATAAGGGCATCTAAGTAAAGGCCAATAGCCATTTGGGGAAGATTAATATCTTCAATAGCACGAGTGGGGATGTTTTCAATTGTACGCCCTAAGTCGTAGCCAAAGTAGCCAAGCCAGCCGCCGTTAAAGGGTAAATCGTAATCGGCTTTTGTTTTAGCAAGATGCGAAAGCTCATTATTCATAATTTCAAAGCAGTTATCACTACTTTCTATATTATTTAAAAAGCTTTTATTATTTTTTACTTCAAGGGTACTTTGCGGCTCAATAGCAACAATATCAAAACGGCTGTTTATATGATTACTATTTGCAGAATCTAATAGAATTGCATAAGGCAAATGTGAAAAATGCGCAAAAACGTCAATGCAGTTTTGTGTTATGCCTAATTTAATACAATTTTTTTTATTGTTTAGCATTTACTGCCCCTTTAAGAACTGGCTCGAAACGGGCTGGGAGGGTATCATAAGTCAAATTTTTTGGCAGCACTAAGCTGCAAAAAACAGTGCAAACCACCGTCACCGGTTTGATTTAGATTACGCGACAACGCGTAACGGTAACTTAAGGAACCACTATGAGTACAATTTGTCAGCAAGACTTTATTGATAGCATTGAAGATGCATTGCAATATATTTCGTTCTATCACCCACTTGATTTTGTTCAAGCACTCGAAAAAGCGTACAACAAAGAACAAAGTAAAGCGGCTAAAGACGCCATTGCACAAATTTTAATTAACTCACGCATGTCGGCTGAAGGCAAGCGTCCACTTTGCCAAGACACCGGTATTATTACCTGTTTTGTTAAAGTAGGTATGGATGTTAAGTGGGATAAAACAGATTTAACCGTTCAACAAATGGTTGATGAAGGTACTCGTCGTGCATATTTGAATCCAGATAACCCTTTACGTGCATCTATTGTTGCAGACCCTGCTGGTACGCGTAAAAATACTAAAGATAATACGCCTTCGGTTGTGCATATTGATTTAGTAGCGGGTGGAAAAGTAGAAGTAATGGTTGCGGCTAAAGGCGGCGGCTCTGAAAACAAAAGTAAAATGGTTATGTTAAACCCGTCAGATGATGTTGCTGCATGGGTAGAAAAAACACTACCAACAATGGGTGCTGGTTGGTGTCCGCCAGGCATGTTAGGTATAGGTATTGGTGGTACGGCTGAAAAAGCAGCAGTAATGGCTAAAGAGTCGTTAATGGATCCGGTTGATATCCATGAATTAATGGAACGCGGCGCAGAGACAACTGAAGAAAAACTGCGTTTAGAAATTTTTGATCGTGCTAATAAATTAGGTATTGGCGCACAAGGCTTAGGCGGTTTAACAACGGTTGTTGATGTTAAAATTAAAACAGCACCAACGCATGCAGCTTCAAAACCTGTAGTAATGATCCCAAATTGTGCGGCAACTCGCCATGTACATTTTACACTTGACGGTTCTGGCCCTGCTAATTTAAAAGCACCTAAGCTAGAAGATTGGCCACAAGTAACATTTGAAGTGGGCGAAGGCACACGTCGCGTTGACTTAAATACACTGACTAAAAAAGATGTTCAAGAATGGAAAATGGGTGAAACCGTTTTACTTTCGGGCACTATTTTAACAGGTCGTGATGCAGCGCATAAACGTTTGCAAGATATGATCAACTCAGGTGAAGGTTTACCTGAGGGCGTAGACTTTGATAATAAATTTATTTATTACGTAGGCCCTGTGGATGCGGTACGCGATGAAGCAGTAGGTCCTGCTGGCCCTACAACAGCCACTCGCATGGATAAATTTACCGATATGATGCTAGAAAAAACAGGCATTGTAGGCATGATTGGTAAAGCTGAACGTGGCCCTGCGACTGTTGAGTCTATTAAAGAGCATAAATCTGTTTATTTGATGGCTGTAGGCGGCGCAGCTTACTTAGTATCTAAAGCGATTAAAAAAGCGCGTGTTGTAGCTTTTGAAGATTTAGGTATGGAAGCTATTTACGAATTTGAAGTAGAAGATATGCCAGTGACTGTTGCAGTAGACAGTGAAGGCGCCAATGCGCATACACAAGGCCCTGCTATCTGGAAAGCTAAAATTGAAGAGCTTGATAGCAAGCTAAAATAACGTACGTTTTGTGTTTTTAAAAAGCGAGCCTAGTGCTCGCTTTTTTGTTTTTTTAAATAGGGTTATTAGTAAGTTTACAGCTCTGACCAGTTTGCGAAAAAGCTCACTTTTTACTGAAAACCTATAGGCAGCAGTACGTGTCGGGCAAGTAGCACTTGTATATTAAACTTTACATGCAATCGCTGTGTTACGTGTACGTAAACGTAAGTTAGTGAGATTCTTATATTCATAGTAATTAAAACTTACAAATGATGGTTTTGTGAATTTTTTATCTGTATAAAAGTTTTAATTAGGTTATTTAATTTAAGTTTAATGTTTTCATTGGTTTTATCATCTGTGAGTATGGCGAACACGTATATGAAGTGATAAAGTCTCGGCAATTTCCAGCGCGCATACCCTCTCACGGGTTAACTATTTCGGAGTATTTTAAGTGGCTGTGTTTAATCGAGTTGAATTTGATAACCATGAACAAGTGGTTTTTTGTTCTGATGAAGAGTCGGGTTTAAAAGCAATTATTGCTGTACATAATACCAACCTAGGTCCTGCAGTTGGCGGATGTAGAATGTGGGATTATGCGAACGACGAAGATGCTGTTTATGACGTGCTACGTTTATCAAAGGGCATGACTTATAAAAATGCAGTTGCGCGCTTACCCTTTGGTGGTGGTAAATCTGTAATTATAGGTAACGCGAAAGAAATTAAATCTGAGCAATTATTCCGTGCATTTGGCCGCCAGTTAGAGCGATTAAATGGCAGCTATTACTCAGCAGAAGATGTAAACATCACATGTGCTGATGTAGCTATCATGAATAAAGAAACTAATTACGTACTGGGTCTTGAAGGTAAAAGCGGTAACCCATCGCCATTTACAGCATACGGTACTTTTTTAGGAATTAAAGCAGCGCTACAGCATCAACGTGGCCATCAAAATTTTGCAGGTGTGAAAGTGGCTGTTCAAGGTTTAGGTGCTGTTGCTTATGGTTTATGTAAACATTTACATGATGCGGGCGCTGAGTTGTTTGTAACTGATATTAACCAAGCCGCCATTGATCGTGTAGTAAGTGATTTTGGCGCAACTGCGGTTGGCATTGATGACATTTACGACTTAGATGTTGATGTTTATGCACCGTGTGCACTAGGCGCAACTATTAACGATTTAACTATACCGCGTTTAAAAGCGACTATTATTGCAGGCTGTGCTAATAATCAGCTGGCAGAATCTCGCCATGGTGAAGTTATTCGTGAAAAAGGCATTTTATATGCACCAGATTACGTAATTAACGCCGGTGGTATTATTAATGTTTATTACGAAACAGCGCCAGATGGTTACAGTGCAGCAGCGTCTAATAAACATGTTGAAGGTATTTTTAATACGTTAACTGAAATCTTTGCCCGTAGCGAAAAAGAGCAAAAATCAACGCATTTAATTGCTGACGAATTAGCGCAAGAGATCATTAAAAACGGTCTGTGATCTAAGTTCTAATTTATATAAGGGTGTGCAATTGCACACCTTTTGTTTATCTGTAAGTTAATGCAATTGTTACTGAACAGCGGTACACTTTATTTTTAATTTTGTGCGGCAAATTATGACTCCCTCAACTTCTCTCATGCAGCTCATCGATTTAGATAATTGGCCTAGAAAGCAACACTTTGAATTATTTAAACACTTTTCTCAGCCTTATTTTAATGTGTGTGTGCGTTTAGATGCTCAAGCACTTTACGACTATTGCAAAACCAATCAATTTTCTTTTTTTCAAGCGTATGTATATTGCACCTTAAAAGCGTGCCATGAGTACGATTCAATAATGCTACGTATAATAGATAGTAAGCCATGGCTACTTAACAGTGTTCGCGCAAGTGTGGTTGAGTTGTCTGAAAACGATACGTTTGTTTTTAGTTATTTTAACAGCGCAAGCGATTTTAAAGAGTTTGCAAATCATGCAAGTGACGTAAGCAAAAAAGCGAAATTACAGCCGTTATTTTCTGATGCATTTGCTCAAACAGAAGGGCAGGCGGATTTAATTCATATATCTGTTTTGCCGTGGCTGAATTTTAGTGCGTTTTCGCATGCATTTAGTGAAGGGGAGAGTTTAGGCATTCCTAAATTTGTATTTGGTCAGTTTGATAAACACACAGGTACAATACCTTTAGCTATCGATGTACACCACTCATTAATGGATGGTTTGCACGTAGCGAAATTTATAAACACATTGCAGGGTACATTTGACTCCTTTTGCAAAGGTTAACTTTAAACACGTCATTTAACGGCAGTGCAAGCAATAATTAACCTGAACTCTGGATAATAAATCTATCTCAAGTAGCTATTTTTAGCGCTAACTGCGTTGAATTTACTTGCAATAGGCCCGCTATTGACGCGTAAATTCGCCTTGTTTTCACTAAAAATCTCTGGCTAGAGAAAATAAATTTAAATATCACCATGATCCAATACATTAGTAAATCTCTTAACCAAAGTTCAGGTTAAGTAATCTATAAGCAATGCTATGTGAATTACTTTATATTCAAATACATAACCTTATATGCTTGAAAAGCACGTGTGCTGGACATATTTATATACCATACCTTAGCTCAGGAAATCCCCATGATAAATGGACTGTTAATTGTTGTTTTAATTCTTTTTGTGGTGATTTTCTGGCGTTGGCCATCAATTCAAAACCGATTATGGCGCAGTAAATATAAAGACTTTGCTTTAAATTCACAGCAAAAAGATATTTTACTGCGTTGCATGCCCATCTATAAAAAAATGACCGACGCTGACAGAGAAAAGTTAGAGCGACATATTACGTGGTTTTTAAACGAAAAACGCTTTGTCGGTTGTGATGGCTTAAGGCTAACGTCTGCAATGAAGTTAATTGTTGCCGCCGATGCGTGTGTATTAGTGCTTAATAAACCGTGGCCGTTATATAGAAATGTAAAAGAAATTTTATTATACCCCAGTGCTTATTACGCCCCACAATCAACTCGCGATAGTGCAGGACTTGTGAGTTACCACAATACGGTAAGACTAGGCGAGTCATGGCCTGGCGGCACGCTTGTGCTCAGTTGGCATGATGTGCTTGAGGGTAACCGCTTGCCAAGTGATGGACATAATTTAGTTTTTCATGAGTTTGCGCATCAACTCGATCAAGAAACAGGTAAAACAACGGGCACACCCATTTTAAAAAGCTCAGCAGATTACAAAGAGTGGGGCCGAGTATTTAGCCGTGCTTTCACCCAGTTAAAAAGTCATGTTGCTTATAGCATGCCGCATGTTATTCACAGCTATGGTGCGACTAACGAAGCTGAGTTTTTTGCTGTACTCACCGAAACCTTCCTCGAAAAACCCGCAGAGCTTCGCCGATACGATCCTGAAATTTACAGTATGTTAGTTAATTACTATCAATTTGACCCTATTGTTTGGCATTAAACCTACATAAACCGCGCTTTATCATATAACGCTGGCAAGTTGCGTTTGTTTTTGTTGCAATCATGTGAAATAGTTTTTACTGCAACAATAACAAGCGAGAAACGCATGAAAAAAATGCTTCATACAGTATTAGCATTGTCGGTGTCATTAGCGATAGGGCAGGTACATGCCGCCGAAAAAGACGAACAAAAATGGCAAGTAGATTCACCTAAGGGGCAATTTGTTGACGCTGCAATTAGCGTTGAGCAAGGCACATGGATGAATATAGATGTTAGCCCTGATGGTAAAACCGTGGTGTTTGACTTACTTGGCGATATTTACACTATGCCAATGAGTGGTGGTACAGCTACAAAGCTCACCTCTGATATTGCATGGCAAATGCAACCTCGTTTTAGTCCTAGCGGCAAAAGTATTGCGTTTACCTCCGATCAAGGTGGTGGCGATAACATTTGGATAATGGACTTAAATGGCGAAAACCAACACGCTGTTACCGATGAAACCTTTAGATTACTAAATAGCCCTGCATGGAGTCCTGATGGCGACTACTTAGTTGCGCGTAAACACTTTACAGCTAGCCGCTCATTGGGAGCAGGTGAAGTGTGGTTGTATCACAAAGCGGGTGGCAAGGGCGTACAGCTTACAAAACGCGAGAACGATCAAAAAGATTTAGGTGAGCCAATGTTTTCACCTGATGGTCGTTATGTATACTTTTCGCATGATGCAACACCCGGTAAAACCTTTCATTATTCAAAGGATTCTGTAGCGGGCATTTATAAAATTAAGCGCTACGACCGTGAAACGGGTGAAATTGAAACCATAATCGATACGATGGGCGGTGCTATTAGGCCTACACCGTCACCTGATGGAAAAAAACTGGCGTATATAAAGCGTGATGATTTTCAAACTAGTCTTTATTTATATGACTTAACCAGCGGTGAGCACACTAAGCTTTACGATAAGCTTGAGCGAGATATGCAAGAAACATGGGCTATTCATGGTGTATACCCAACCATTGCATGGACACCAGATAACGAAGAGTTGGTATTTTGGGCTGGTGGCACAATTCACAAGCTAGATGTTGCAGAGAAATCTATAAAAACCATTCCTTTTAAAGTGCAAACAAGTAAAAAAATTCAAAAAGCGGTGCGCTTTACACAAAACTTAGATACTGATGAGTTTGATGTAAAAATGCTGCGTAATGTGCAAGTAAGCCCAGATGGCGAAACGGCAATTTTTGAAGCGCTAGGACATATTTATAAACGTGATTTAGAGTCGGGTAAAATTAAGCGTTTAACAAAGCAAATTGATCATTACGAATTATTTCCACAGTACTCTCGCGATGGTAAAAAAATAGTTTACACCACATGGGATGATAACAAACAAGGGTCAGTGAGAGTTGTGTCTGCGCGCAGTGGTCGTGGTGATACAGTTACTAAAGAGCCTGGCAAGTACGTAGAGCCAACGTTTAGCCCAGATGGTAAAACGGTTGTTTATCGAAAAGCCACTGGCGGCAGTATTTTAAACCCTAAGTGGTCACTTAATCCGGGGGTTTATAGCGTAAGCGAAAAAGGCGGTAAAAGTGAGCTTATTTCAAAAAGTGGTTATCAACCACAATTTGGAGATGCAAACGATCGCGTTTTTATAATGAGTCCTTGGCCAAAACCAACGCTTAGCGTAGTTGAGCTTGAAAGTAAAAAAGTTCGCAAACTGTACGAGTCAGAACATGCGACAGAATTTAGAGTATCACCAGATGGGCAATACCTCGCTTTTGCTGAGCGATTTAAAGTATTTGTAACGCCGTTTGTTCAAAGTGGTAAAACAATTAATATTGGGCCTAAAGACAGTCAATTTCCAATAGAGCAGTTATCGGTACGTGCTGGTGAAAACATTAGCTGGAGTGCTAAGAGCAACAAACTTTATTGGACATTAGGGCCTGAGCTTTATCATGCAAGCCTTGAGGGGATGTTTGCCATTAACAAAGCCGAAGATGCCGACTTTAAAGTGAAAAGTGGCGATAATATCGGTTTCAGTAAAAAAATGGCAGAGCCTAAAGGCATGATTGCGCTCACTGGTGCAAAAATTATTACTATGGACGGCGAAAAGGTTATTGAAAATGGTGTTATTATCACCGATGGCAAGCATATCAAAGCAATTGGTACAGCCAGCGAGATAAGCATCCCTAAAGGTGCTGAGGTTATTGATGTAACAGGCAAAACAATTATGCCTGGTATTGTTGATGCTCATGCACATGGCTCGCAAGCAAGCGGTGAAATTATACCTGAGCAAAACTGGAAAAACTTTGCAGGTTTAGCGCTGGGTGTAACTACAATTCACGATCCATCAAACGATACCTCTGAAATATTTACCGCAAGCGAAATGCAAAAGGCAGGCATGATTGTTGGCCCGCGTATTTTCTCAACCGGTACTATTTTATATGGCGCAAATATGCCAGGTTATACGTCGCATATTGACTCGTTAGACGATGCTAAATTTCATTTAGAGCGCCTTAAAAAAGTAGGGGCGTTTAGTGTTAAATCGTATAACCAGCCACGCCGAGAGCAGCGCCAACAAGTTATTGAAGCAGGCCGTGAACTTGAAATGATGGTTGTCCCTGAAGGTGGCTCATTATTACAACATAACTTAAGTATGATTGTAGATGGACACACAGGTATTGAGCATTCAATCCCTGTAGAGAACATATACGACGATATAAAGCAGTTATGGTCGCAAAGTGATGTTGGTTACACACCAACACTTGTAGTGGCTTATGGTGGCATTTGGGGAGAGAACTACTGGTACGATAAAACTGATGTGTGGAATCACCCGCGTTTAAGTAAATTTGTGCCAAAAAATCAATTATTACCACGCTCTATGCGCCGCATTAAAGCGCCCGATCATCACTATAATCACTTTAATAACGCACGCGTTGCTGCTGAGCTGCAAGACCTAGGTGTATTAGTTAACTTAGGTGCGCACGGTCAGCGTGAAGGCTTAGGTGCACACTGGGAGATGTGGATGTTCGCACAAGGCGGAATGACACCGCTTGAGGCAATACGTGCTTCAACACTCGATCCGGCTAAGTATTTAGGGCTTGATAAAAACGTAGGCTCGCTTGAAGTGGGCAAACTGGCTGATTTAATGGTTATAGATGGCGATCCGCTTAAAAATATTCGAGATTCGGATAAAGTAGATTACACCATGATCAATGGTCGACTATTCAATGCAGAGACAATGAATGAAGTGGGTAAAAAAGAACGCGAACCACTTTATTTTGAAGAATTGTAATTTATTTTAAACTTTTTAAAGCGGCTACATAGCCGCTTTTTTTAGCCTTACACAACTTATAAAGCTTTATGTTTTTGGCAAATAACGGATATAAAAAAACCGCTTAACGCGGTTTCTTTTAAAAATCATAAATGTTGATTAAACAACACCGCGCGGTAAGCGACAGTCATGATCTTTACGAGCTAAAATTACAATCCAAAGTTCTTCCGCTGTGTAACCTTCTTCATTTTCGGTAACAACAGTGAATGGCGCTTTTTTCTGTGCTTTAACAGGAGCAGCTGCTTTTGGTTTTTTCGTTTTAGTTGTTTTACCAGAGTTTAATTTTTTAGTAAGCTCTGCTACGTCAGCTAGGCGTAAATTTTTACCGCCATCAATGCTGTACCAACCAGGTTTGGTTGTGATTTCAGGTTTTTTACCATTGGCAGTTTCGTACGCTGCTTCAAAGGCAGATAACACTTCTGTTTTGTCTAGTTTGCTCATCAGAGACCCTATACGTTGTGAACACAGATAAAGAAGAGGTATTTATACCTATTTTAAAACAGTTTTTCAATTTTTTGCGATTTTCCTTCCATTTTAGGCCTATAAACGCCAAAATTTGCACAAAATTCAGTGCTAAGTAAGGTAAGTTGTATGCAACGTAGAGAATTTAACCAACTCCTAAATGACATTTTGAAACCTCATTTAATAAAAGATTTTTGCCCAAATGGTTTACAGGTCGAAGGTACAAACGAAATTAAAAAAATTGTGACGGGTGTAACCGCAAGTCAAGCTTTAATAGAAGCTGCCATTGAGCAACAAGCAGATGCTATTTTGGTTCATCATGGTTTTTTTTGGAAAGGGGAATCTCAACCAATAACGGGTATGAAAAAGCGTCGCATAGGCGCGCTACTAGCAAACGATATTAATTTATTCGGCTATCACTTACCACTCGATATTCATCCAGCAGTTGGCAATAACGCACAACTTGCAAAGTTATTAGATATTGAAATTGAAACAGGGCTAGAGCCAACTTCAAATAGCGTACCAATGAAAGGGCGTTTAAAAACACCATTAAGTGGTGAAGATTTTGCAGATAAAATTGCAAAAGTGCTTAATCGAACCCCGCTCACAAGCTTAGTACGTTCAGCTAAAATAGAAACCATTGCACTGTGTACTGGTGGTGGGCAAGGATATATTGACTTAGCAGCAGATCAAGGCATTGATGCTTATTTAACGGGTGAAGCATCGGAGCAGACAATTCATAGTTCTCGTGAGCAAAACATTGATTTTTTTGCAGCCGGGCATCATGCAACAGAGCGCTATGGTGTAAAAGCACTAGGTGAGTTACTTGCTCAAGAGCATGGTTTTGATGTGACATTTATAGACATAGATAACCCAGTTTAATTAGGCTATATAAGTTACAGCGCCTCTGGATCTATCCAGCGGCGCAAACTTATCCATATATTTCCTACTACTTCGTGACTGTATTGCGTAACCACAAGTAAGGCATGAGCATTGGGAATAAACTGCTTGCTCCATGGAAGTGCAGCAAAATTATGATAATCAGTGGCTGCGGTTATGACTTCAATACCTTGAGCATTAAATAAGTCTTTGGCACGGGGCATGTGCAGTACAGATGTTACTAGTGCAACTTTAAAGTCGACTAATTTTGATGCCAGTAATTTAGCTTCTTCACCTGTATCCATTGCTTTTGGATTTTGGAAAATACGGCTCTTATTAACGCCTAAACTAATTGCCGTTTGATACATAAGCCCGCTATTAGTGGTATTTTTATAACCCCCGCCTGAAACGATAAGCTCTGCATTAGGGTAGTGTTTCGCCAGTTTTACACCTTCGACTAAGCGCGTTAGCGCACAATTACCTAATTGATTATTAGCACTGAGTGCAGGATTTGGGTTTATATCGCAACCTAATACAACTATTTTGTCTATTTTTGGATGCTTTAGAGTATTAAACGCAAGCGACGCTGGTTCATTATTTTGGATAATTAAATTGGCGATAAAGGGTGTGCTCAATGCAAGTAATACAATTAAGCTTAAAGTAGACAAGAAGAGAGCTGATTTGCGGCCTTTAAATGCCAGTAGGAGCATCAGGCTCGCAAATAAACCAAATAGAGGCAGTGGCATAAGTAAACCACCAATCATTTTTTTAATAACAAACATAAGAGTTAAGCGCTGTAGAGTTAATTACAGCGATATTACTTATTATATTGATGATTATCGACCGTTATTTAGCTTACACGTATTTAAAAAGTGACGATAAACAGGGTTATCTTTCATGTCTTTTTTCATCGCTAAATACATAGGACGAGTAAGGCCAAGAGCGCCCAGAGGAATTGATTTAATTAAGCCTTGGCTTTCATAAGGTGTAACTAGCCAATCAGGTAAAGCGGCAACGCCCATGCCGGCACTTACTAGTTGAAAAATAAGTAATCCTTGGTCAACCGTTTTTAATGTACCGTCAAAACGTGCATTTTGAATGAAATGCTTAAATATATCTTGGCGTTCTCGCGGGATAGGGTATGAAATAATAGTTTCGTTTTTTAAATCAAGCGCTGTTACATACGCTTTTTTAGCAAGTTCATGATCCGGTGCCACAATAAGCTTCAATTTAAAATCAAATAAGTGCGCGTATTCTAATGTGTCGGGTTCGCGTATGTCAGACGTTAAAACTAAATCGAGCTCATCGCTTAGTAAGTCAGGAATAGCGTCGTAACTAAAGCCACGTTCATAATCAATTTTTATATCAGGCCAAAAGTTATTAAATTCTTTAATAGTAGGTAATAACCAATGAAAACATGCATGGCATTCCACGCTCAAACGTAGTTGAGAAATAGGCTGGTTTAAGCTTTCTTTTAAACGACATTTAGTCGCTTCCATTTTTGGCAATATTTCGTGAGCTAATTCAAGTAATAGCATTCCCTGAGGGGTAAAGCGGACTGGTTGAGTTTTACGCTCAAATAATTGGCAATCCAATTTATTCTCTAAATCTTTGATTTGATGAGATAAAGCAGACTGTGTCAAAAATAACTCTCGTGCTGTATTAACCAAAGATCCTGTTTCTTTTAGGGTTGCTATGGTTTTTAAATGTTTAATACCAATCATCTTTAAAAATTCTCATGGGAAAAGTGAGTTCAGCTCAGATTAATTACATACTACGCCTATATAAAAAACGTTTCAACGTCTAGATGGCTAAAATTATGCGTTTTATTGCAGTTTATCGCTATGAATCGTGAAAATATTAGAGTTAGTAATGATAAAAGTCATTTGAAAACTGGTTTGATGAGTTTTAGATGAGTTTGCTTCATGTTGTATTTTAAATATAACGATTGCTGTGCGTTTTAGCTCAGCGTGAGTTTTAACCATGCTGATAACGGTATGAGGTGAGGTTTGTTGAATGCTTACTTTAGATTGTGCTTTAAAAAATAGAGTCGTTTTGCCTTATAGCTTAAGTTTAGCTCAATGGGAGAGTATATGCGTAATACCTAAGCCAGCGACCTACTCGCTGGCTCTTTTTATAAGGGTTTATTAATTAGTAATATGGCTTCTTTGGCAGTGACAGGTTTTGATTTTAAAAAGCCTTGACCATAGTCGCACGCGGTGGATTGCAAAATAGTTAATTGCTCAACTGTTTCTATTCCTTCAGCTACAACTTCAAGTTTTAATGATTGCGCAAGTGATAAAATGGCTTCAACAAGTGGGTTAGTAGAATCCTGTAGATGGTCAATAAAGCTTTTATCTATTTTTAAAATATGAATAGGCAGTTGGTGCAAGTAGCCTAGTGCTGAATAACCTGTTCCAAAATCATCAAGACATAATTTTACTTTTAAAGGTGAAAGACCTTCAATTATTTGAGTGGCGAGTTCTAGATTTTCTATTAAGCCAGATTCGGTAATTTCTAAGCATAAAGAACCAAGAGGTAATTGGTACTTATTATAAATGGAATGTATTTGCGCTACAAAATCGAGGCATGCAAAGTGTCGTGACGATACATTAACGGTGACTTTTAAAAAGCGATGGCCTTGTTGGTGCCAATTTGAAATATGCTGGGCCGCCAAATCAAGTAAATGTAAATCAAGATTTATAATTTGCCCTGTAGTTTCAGCTATCGGTATAAAGTCATTAGGGGGTACAAACCCTTTTGTAGGGTGATGCCAACGAACAAGTGCTTCAAAGCCGATAACTTCACTGGTAGTAATGGTGAAAATTGGTTGAAAATAAAGTTCAAACTCGTTGTGTTCAATACCGTGTTGTAAGTCGTTTTCTATATCGGCATGGGTTTTAAGTTTTTTACGCATCGTGTTATTAAAAAACTTTACCTGACCACGTCCGGTTGACTTAGCTTCATACATAGCGGCATCGGCTTGTTGCAGTAATATATAAGCTTCGTCGTTTACGTTATCTGTATAGGCAACCCCAATACTCGTTGATGCTTGGAGTAAGTGGTTATCTATATTTAAAGGTTTTGATAATGCGTTTTTAATGCGGTTTAAAGCTTCATTAACTTGGTTTTTATGCGTGATGTTTTCCATAAAAATTGCAAATTCATCGCCGCCTAAACGTGCAAATGTATCCGTGCTTCGTACTGTACCTTTAATCAAGTCGCATATTTTTATAAGGAAGTGGTCCCCAACTTCATGCCCGAGCGAATCATTAATACTTTTAAAACGGTCAAAGTCTAGATACAACAGGGCATGGCTAGTACTCTTTTTAGCACGCGTTAAACGTAAAATAGCATGTTTTATACGTTCAATAAGTAGTGAGCGGTTAGCTAGGCCTGTAAGCTCGTCATGTAATGCTTTGTGCTCAAGTTCTTGGCGGGCTAATTGCCTATCAATTGCCATACTTATTTGGCGACTTACATACGTTAGAAGAGCACTATCGTGTTCGTTGTAATGCAGTGTTTTATCGTAGCTTTGTACAACGATAACCCCGCTTATACGATCACTTGTTTGAAATGGAACACCTAACCAAGACTCAGATTGCCGACCTACCATTTTAAAATCACCGTTATTAATATGACTTTGAAAGGCATCTTTGTTAAGTAATAGGGTTTGCTCTGTTTTTAGAAGGTAATATGAAGCGGTATCTTTAAGTTGTTCTTTAGATATTTTTTGATGAGTTTTAGTGTTTATGCCTTCTTCGACTATGTAAACGAGGTCAAGTATATCTACTTTTTTGTCGTATAGAGCGATAAAAAAGTTATCGGCTCGAAGTAAGTTATTTATGATTGAATGCAAGGCTTTAAAAAATGTATCTAGGTCATTCGCTTTGTAAGTTAGGTTAGCTATTTGTAATAAGCTGTTTTCTAATTTTTGTGCATTGTTGAGTTGCTCAACTGTTTTTTGTAAGTTGTTTACTGTATTAACCTGGTTAATCTTGGCACTGAGTAAGTGAGCAACTGTTGTAAGAATTTCAAGGTGTGCATTGGTAAAATAACCTTTGATTGGGTGCTCACAATCAATAACACCTAAAACTTGTTCTTTATATATAAGGGGAACACATAGTTCTGATTGAGCAGGGCGTTCATCAGCGATATAACGGCTGTCTTTCGTTACATCGTTAATAATTACCGCTTTTCCGGTCGTTGCAACTGCGCCCGTTATACCTTCACTAAAACGTATTATTTTACGTTCCGCTTGATATTTGTCCCGCGCGTGTGCAATACCCATTGATGCAACTTGGTTTAATGTATTTGCATTATTGTCAGCTAGATATATGACACAATCAACAAACCCTAAGCGATTTACAACGTGCGTTGTAACATACTCAAACAATTCTTCTAATGTATCGAGTTGCAATAGGCTAGATGAAAATTGATTAATGATACTTAGTTGATCAGTTTTTATCTCAAGCGCTCTAGTAGCATCGGTTTTATAAGACATAGGCAATTTATATTGTTCTTTTTATTTTTAAATTCGCAGTTAAGTTAACCTAATCTTGGGTTTTTGTACAAATTAAAGCGATGAGTGGTTTCAATACACTGTAAAGTTTTAATATAGCGAGTTTTAATTAATCATAAATCATTACAATAAGCTAATAACATTAAATTTGCTCATTGTGCTTTAAATAGTACCTCAGTAATTTTATCCATATAAAAACTTTATTTTTAATAAAATCTTTACTCGAAAACATCATATGCCTATGATCGGATAAATTCAGCCGTGGAACAAAGTAATGACAAGTAATAATACAAACTCTGTAACAACCCTTACTATCACTCGCCCTGATGACTGGCATGTACATTTACGTGATGGTGACCAGTTAAAAGACACTGTACGCGATATTAGCAGATACATGGGCCGCGCTATTGTTATGCCAAACCTTGTTCCGCCAGCAACGTGCACAGATACGGCATTGTCGTACAGAGAACGCATTATGTCTGCAAATCCACAAGGCAACTTTGAGCCATTAATGGTTTTGTATCTCACGGATAAAACTACACCAGATGAAATAATAAAAGCTAAAGCGACAGGTAAAATAGTAGCAGCTAAGCTTTACCCTGCTGGCGCTACCACTAATTCTGACTCGGGTGTTACATCAGTAAAAAATATTTATCCAGCTTTAAAAGCAATGCAAGAAGTAGGCATGTTGCTGTTAGTGCATGGGGAAGTGACAGATTCGTCGATTGATATTTTTGACCGTGAAAAAGTATTTCTGGATACAATTTTAGGAGATGTAGTAAATGACTTTCCTGAGCTGAAAATCGTACTCGAGCATATTACGACTAAAGATGCAGTAGAGTTTGTAGTTAATGCACCTAGCAATGTAGCGGCAACAATTACAGCGCATCACTTGCTTTATAACCGCAATCATATGTTAGCGGGTGGAATTCGCCCACATTATTACTGTTTGCCAATTCTCAAGCGTAACATTCACCAGCAAGCATTAATGGCTGCAGCAATAAGTGGAAATAAAAAATTCTTCTTAGGAACTGACTCTGCACCACATTATAAAGATAAAAAAGAAGCAGCTTGTGGGTGTGCTGGTGCATACACGGCTCATGCCGCTATTGAATTATATGCTGAAGCATTTGAGGATGCAGGAGCTTTGGACATGCTTGAAGGGTTTGCAAGCCACTTTGGCCCTGATTTTTACGAATTGCCGCGTAATACAGATACAATTACATTACAAAGAAAGCCGTGGAAAGTACCTGCAAGTTATACATTGGGCGACTCTGAAGTTGTGCCTATAAAGGCTGAAAATACAATGGATTGGTCTGTCGAATAACCAATAATATATTTAAATCTAAAGCCGCTTAATTTTTAATGCGGCTTTTTTGTTTGTGCTTTTGATATTATTGAAGCGTAATTCGACGACAGGGTGGTTGTAGGTGGCTTTTGATCTCGCTTACAGCAATAAATATTACAATAATACTTATAGTTTTTTGCTTGTAAATTAGTCAGTTAAAGGCGATTTAAAACAAATTTATATTTTTAAGAAATAATTCCTAATTAATAGAGCGAAAAAAAATATAATGTGTTAATCTTACCTTGCTTTGAGTTTTTATGTATTGAATTTACGGATATTGTGCTGCGTTTAAGGTTACCGGTTAGGTTATTACTTGTTCCTGTACTGTACCTCCATATTTTTGAGCATTGACTCAGGGAGGATATTGCCATAATAATATGGCTGAATTTTAATTATTGACTTACAGGAAAATTTAGTATGTCGGTTACTGGTAAAGTAAAGTTTTTCAACGAAGCTAAAGGCTTTGGTTTCATTGAACAAGAAAATGGTCCTGACGTGTTTGTACATTTCAGCGCAATCACTGGTTCTGGTTTTCGCACTCTTAGCGAAGGTCAAGCAGTGACATTCAGCATCAAACAAGGTCAAAAAGGCCCTGAAGCTGAGAACGTAGAAGCAGCATAATTTATTATGTGAACTCTAGTTCATCTTGGTGAAGCAGGTTTCTGTTTCACCATAATTCCCCTTCCTTAAATCTATTTATTTCATACCTCAAATTCTCCTTTTTTTAAACTTAAAAAACTACTCAAACATTCTATCTTTGCAAAGCTAAACAACTAATAATCTAACGGACAAAACAATCCTCTAATACTTTTAAAAACCATTCATAAGAATTTATTCAATGGGCCTGATACCAGCTTAAATAAAATCGATGCTCAATATCCATCCATGCAAATTCTGTTTTAAGCTTACTCTGTGTGACGAAGGCTACTCATTGATAAGGGCTTCTAGGTGCTTCTATTACTTTATTATGTGAACGTAAAGCTTCATTTATAGTGTATTACTAATAAAGTAGGGTAACTCTTCATGATTAACTTAATTACTGAATTAACCTTAACGTTAAAATAGTATTAAAGAATACTTTAAAGCGGTAAATACAACCTGTTTAATTATCAAAAGCTTTTATGCTGCTAAAAGAAATGCATTGTTGAGTTTATTATTACTATTTATGGAAAAACACGTTTTAAAATAGTTTTAAAAGTAACGTATATAAAGCGTGAGTATCCGATATTAAATATTATCCAGTGTTGTTTTTTTGTGCGACAAATGGTTTGTTTTTTCAGATGAAGTGTAACTGAGGCGATAAAACACGATAAAATCGTGTAAAAAATAACTTTTGTTATATCAATTTATATTTTTTTTAGTTTTTTTTCAGTGCGAATTCAGCTTTAGCTAAATGTTGCAATAATGTTGTTTTATGTCAGTGCAATGCGAATAAATACACCCCTTAAAAGGCTTTAATAGAAATATTAAGAAAAAGCTTCGTTGCAATAATGTTAACTGTTGTGGGCTGGTACTTTCGTTTAAGCATTAACTTAGCTATTTATTTACTGAGATTAGTAAACATCAAGTTGACAGCGCTAATTGCATTTAGCATTATTGGAAGGTTGATATCTATTAAAAGATATCAGGGTTGTTCTCCTCGGAGGATAATTAAATTATAAAAGTAACATTACTTAATTGGTTGGGAACTATGTCTGTTAAAATCAGAAAGAGTCTTGTAGCAACTGCGTTGGTTGGCGCATTTGCATTTGCAAGCAGCAATGTGATTGCAGATCCTTTGAATGACGTGCAAAAAGCAGGTCAACAAATTCAAAAGGCTGCGGTTAAGTCTCAAACTAAAATTGACAATGTATATGGTCAAACTCAGGAGCTAATCGCTGAGTACCGTAGCGTTGTTGATGAGACTGAACTTATGAAAGTGTATAACGATCACGTGTCGCGCTTGGTTGATAGCCAAAACGCTTCAATTGAATCGTTTGATCGTCAAATCGCGACTATTGATAACACTAAACAAAACGTTGTGCCTTTGATGTATCGCATGATCGATACGCTTGAGCAATTCATCAAAGCGGACGTTCCATTTAATCTTGAAACGCGTTTAGGACGTGTTGAAAGACTACGTGAGATCATGGTTTCTGCGTCTGTAACGACGTCTGAAAAATTCCGTCAAGTACTTGAAGCTTACACTATTGAAACAGCATACAGCTCTCTTGTATCTGCTTCACAAGGTACTCTAGAAGTTGATGGTAAAAGCATTAACGTTGATATCGGTCAGTTAGGTCGTATCACTTACGTTGCTCAGTCTTTTGACTTGAAACATGCTTGGGTGTGGGATAACAACACTAAACAGTGGAAAGAATTAGGCGAAGAATACCTAAAACCTGTTAAAGAAGTTATTCGTATGGCGCGTAAGCAAGCGACATTAGAACTTGTTAAACTACCTATCTTTGGCGCGGAGTAATCAATAATGAAGAAACTATTTAAAGGTTTTGCTGTTGCAGCAGTACTAACTGTTTCTGCAGGTACCGCGCTTAATGCACATGCAAATACTGGAGCTCTAGATAAAATTCTTGAGCAAGTAAAGCAAGAGCGTATCTCTGAAGGTAAAATCAATAAGCAACGTGAGCAAGAGTTCTTATCAGAACGTGCTGACAAGCAAGCATTACTTAACAAAGCTAAAAGCCAACTTGCTTCTGAGAAGTCTCGTGGTGAAAGCTTAGCTAAGCAATATGCACAAAACGAAAATACGTTAGCTGAAAAAGAAGCAGCTCTTCAAAGTGCCCAAGGTACTTTAGGTGAGATGTTTGGTGTTGTACGTCGTGCAGCTCAAGATGCTATCGGTTCTATCGAAGCGTCACTAGTTAGTGCTGAAAAACCAGGTCGTGCTGAAATCTTACGTTCGTTAGCAGCAGCTAAAGAACTTCCTACAGTTCGCGAACTTGAAGAACTTTGGATTTCACTTCAAACTGAAATGACAGAATCAGCTAAAGTTTCAACTTTTGAAACTGAAGTTGCTGGTCTTGACGGTAACCCGTCAATGAAAAAAGTAACACGTATTGGTAACTTTAACTTAGTTACAGACGATGGTTACTTAATTTATTCACCAGAGACTAAGTCTATCCAGCCTCTAGGTAAGCAACCAGACGGTTATATCTTAGACGGTATCACGGCTCTAGAAAATACATCACCAGATAACTACGCTGGTGTTTACATAGATCCGACTCGAGGTGCTATCTTACGTATCAACACTCAAAAAGCGACCCTTATGGAATACTTCCATCAAGGTGGCGTAGTTGGTTATATCATCACGGCTTTACTTGGCCTAGGTATGCTAATTACTCTAATCCGCTTTGTTGACCTTACACTTACTACTAGTAAGATTAAGAGCCAGCTTAAAAATGTTGCTACACCGAATACAAATAACCCACTGGGTCGTATTCTTAAAGTGTACCATGACAACAAGAACCAAGATGTTGAAAACCTTGAGCTTAAACTTGATGAAGCGATTCTACGTGAAACGCCACGCATTGAAGCTGGTATCAATATAATTAAGATTCTTGCTGCAATCGCACCGTTACTAGGTCTACTAGGTACAGTAATCGGTATGATCTTAACGTTCCAAACAATCACATTGTTCGGTACGGGTGATCCGAAGATCATGGCAGGTAACATCTCTCTAGCACTTGTAACTACAGCGCTAGGTCTAATTGCTGCATTACCACTAATTCTACTTCATGCTCTTGTAGCTGGTCGTAGTAAGTCGGTATTACACATCCTTGATGAGCAAAGCGCGGGTATCGTTGCTACTCACGCGGAGAAGGAGAAAGCCTAATGCTAGTCCTGATGGAGATATGGGAATCTATCAGGGATTTTGTTGGCACAGGCGGCCAGGTTTTATACGTGGTCGCGATAGCACTCTTTCTTATGTGGGTTTTAATGATTGAGCGCTATTGGTTCCTACTTGCAGAATTTCCTCGCACAGCGAAAGAAATTGTAGCAAAGTGGGATGCCCGCCAAGACACTACGTCTTGGTACGCACACAGAATCCGTGAAGCATGGATTTCTGAAGCGTCTGAAAAATTAGATCAGCGTATGTTGTTGATTAAGACATTAGTAGCTGTTTGTCCTTTAATAGGCTTACTTGGTACTGTTACTGGTATGATCTCGGTTTTTGAAACCATGGCCAACCAGGGTACGGGTAACGCACGTTTAATGGCATCAGGTATTTCAATGGCAACAATCCCAACAATGGCTGGAATGGTTGCGGCATTATCTGGAGTATTTTTTAGCTCACGTCTTGAGACAAAAGCTAAAATGGTGAAAGCCAAACTTATTGATAGTATGCCTCATCACTAGAGAGAGAATTAAATATGGCACGTAAACAACGTTTTCGTGAAGAAGAAGAAGCAGCGGTTGATATGACGCCAATGCTTGACATCGTATTTATCATGCTTATTTTCTTTATCGTAACTACATCGTTCGTTAAAGAGGCTGGTATCGAGGTCAATAAACCTAAAGCGGCTCAAGCTACTAAGCAAAAAAATGCTAACATTTTTATTGCTATTCGTAGTAACGGCGAGATCTGGATTGATAAACAGCAGGTTGATGTTGAACGAATTTCAGCAAAAATCGAAAGTTTATTAGCAGAACAACCTACTGAAGTTGTAATTTTGCAAGCTGATAAAGAAGCAAAACACGGCGTAGTGGTTAAAGTTATGGACCAGATTAAAGCGACGGGTGATAACCTGAGAATTTCAATAGCTGGAGATCAGTAATGATTCGTTTTCTGTTTTCACTGATTGCAGGTGGGGCAGTTACTTTCGGCTTGTTCTACTTCATGGCATTCCTCATCTCTGGTGGGGCTGACCGTAATACGGAACAAAAAGAGCAGATCATAGTCGAAATAATGACGAATCCGCCTGAATCTAAGGTGCAGGAGAGGAAGCGTGTACCGCCTCCTCCTCCGCCACCGCCAAAGCAGCCGCCTAAACCGCAGCCGCCACAGCCGGAAAATAATAATCCAAATCCTGGTGCTATGTCATTTAATATGGGAAGCATTGATGTTGGTAGTTCGGCAGGTGGACTAAGTGGTCCTGGTGCATTTGGACGAGATGGTGATGCGACACCTATCGTTCGTATAGAACCAAAATATCCAACGCAAGCAGCACGTGATGGTAAAGAAGGTTGGGTTCAACTTTCATTCACAATTGATGAGCTAGGTGGAGTAACTGACGTTGAAGTAATTGACGCAGAACCGAAACGTATCTTTGACCGTGAAGCTAAACGTGCACTGCGTAAGTGGAAGTACCGTCCTAAGATCATTGACGGAAAACCACAGAAACAACCAGGTTTACAAGTTCAATTAGACTTTAAACTTAACCAAGGCAACTAAGGAGGCGAGTAATGAGAAATTTTTCTAAAGTAACTGCTCTTGCAATTCTTATGTCTGTGTCGGGTGCTACTTTAAGTGCATCTGTTTTAGCAGCGCCGGATTACGCAAAGATTGAAGAGCGTAAAAAAGCAAAAACTAAAATCATGGGCGAGCGTACTGGTAAAAAAGTAATTAAAGCATTTGATTTGTACAACGAAGAAAAAGTTGATGAAGCAATTGTTTTGCTTAGAGAAATCGAGCCTTCGAATGACTTTGATAAAGCGACCGTAAATCGTTACTTAGGTAGCATGTACGCTCAAAAAGAAAAGTATGACGAAGCGATCAAGTACTCTAAGCAAGCCGTTGCACCTGATGTTTTAAACTTTGCTGATCAAGAACAAACTCTTAAGTTGTTAGGTGACTTATACGCTGGTACAGAAAAGTTCCAAGAAGCTAAAAAAGCATATGTAGCTTGGATGGACTTTACCGGTGAAGAGGACCCTACGGTTTATACACGTATTGCTCAAGCTAACTATCAGTTAGAGCAATACCGTGATGTTTTTGAACCAGCAGATAAGGCAATAAAACTTCAAAAAGAGCCTAACAAAGGCCCTTACCAATTAAAACTTGGCGCATACTTTGAGCTTAAAGATTATGCAAACATGGTTAAAATTGGCGAAGAAATTGTTCGTGTATGGCCTGATGATAAAAAAGCTTGGGTTAGCTTAGGTAAGTATTACCTACAAACTGAAGATTATTCTAAAGGTTTAGCAACTATGGAAGTTGCATACAAGAATGGTTACTTTGAAAATGAAGTTGAGTATAAAGTCTTATCTAACTTTTACTCTCTAAATGAGATCCCTTATAAAGCAGCTGTAACGCTAGAAAAGGCCATTAAGAGTGAAAAAGTAGAACGTACAAAGCAGAATGTTAGCGCGATTGCGAGTAATTACCATCGTTCTAAAGATTTAGAAAAAGCTGCTAAGTACTACGAAGATGCTGCTAAATTTGATGACGACGCTGAGCTTTACCGCAAAGCAGGTTCATTACTTTTACAATCTGAAAAATTCAGTGCTGCTATTGTTCGCTTGAACAAAGCATTAGAGCTTGGCTCTGACAAAAAAGGCACAATTTATTCAGATTTAGCTGAAGCGTATTACTACCAAGGTAAGTATAAGCAAGCATATGCTGCAATTACTAAAGCTATGGATGACCCTCGCACACGTAAGTTTGCAAAAGGTTGGTCTACATATATTAAAGATAAAGCCGCTCGCAACGGTGTTAAAATTTAATTTTAATTAGCTTAAGCAACTTATAAAAAGCCCCTCTGGGGCTTTTTTTATTGGAACTACTATGTATAAAAAGCTCTTTTTATCATCACTACTGTGCCTATTTTTAGCTGCATGTTCAAAGCAGCCTCAACCTTATGAGTCGTTTGAGGACGCACAAGTCGCTTTAAAAGCTTTAAACATGGCGCTTGTACAAACAGGTGCTACTAAAGGCAATAACATTGAAAAAGATCAATTGGTTTTCTCTGATGCTTACTTAACAAAACGCCATACTATTTATCAGAGCCTAATGGGTATGGAGCTTAATCTAAATCAAATTGCGCAAGTAAACTATTTGGTAATTGCAGAGCGTTTCCCTGAACGCTACTTTAATTGGCCAGCCCAAGTAAATGTTTTAGAAAACATGCTCGCTTTTGAAGGCTCAAAAAACACACCGGATAATGTTATTACTTGGCTCAAGTTAACCCAAGATACCCTAGACAGTGCTCAACAAAGCAATTTAAAGCTGAACAAGGTTGAACTTACATTGTTACAAAGCTATGTATTAAGTGCGATAGCAAGTAACGATGTTCAACCAGCGCTTAAAAGCCATATAAGAGCTTTTAGCGATTATTTAGCTAGTTATAAGCCAAGAGGAAGTGTGGGTCTAAGAGGTCTGCCAAATGGTACTCAGTGGTATCAGAGCAAACTTAATTACTTTAGTGGCGAAGTACATTCACCGTTAGAATGGGTTACTCTTTTAAACGAAAAAATAAAAGTATTAGATCGTGTTGCATTCGACAGTAAGCTGCCAACTTCTCACCAAAAATCGTTTTTAGTTCAGTATTTATCTGATGAAAAATTAATAGAAGGCTTAGATTGGCAGGCTAACTATCAAGACTTACCTGCAATGGCGATCGCTATGGATATGTCTCATAAAGATAAAACATTGATGCTTGCGATGATGGAATCAGATATAGGTATTCACTACCATGCGTGGACTTTGCCTCAAGCAAAGGTAAACCTTATAAAGCGCCTACAAATGAGTCCAGAAGAGGCCCAGTACTTGGTTGAAGATATAATTCTCTACCCAGGGCAATCATTTAGCTTTATACAACACATTATATAATGATTTGAAAGTGCGCTTATTGTGCGCACTTTGTACACCGTTGAGTTGCGGGGTCTAGTTCAAGTGACTTAGCTGATATTTTTTCTTCACAATCACAGCAGTAGCCATACTGGCCAATTTCTATTTGACTTAGTGCGGCTTCTAGTTTGGTCATGCGACTGATTAAAAGTGCATACTCAGGGCCTAACTTCTCTGCTGCGCAGTCTAACCATTCATTATTTGCTGTATCAGCTAAAATTTGTATTAAATGGTGATGTGCAGGGTAAGCTGATTTAGAAAGCATGGTTAATATATTTAATTTAACTTGTGCTATTTCATCGTTAAGTCTTTTTTGATGATACATTATCAGTACAACCTTATTAAATGGGCTTTACGTTATTCTGATATTATCTAGAGTCTTTAAGTTACTCGTTATGATTTGAATCAAGTTGAGGTGCTTTGGCATATTTATTTAATACGCTCGCCACATCTTCTTTACTTTTTAAACGTCTGATTTCATCAAACAAATCGATAGCTTGCGGGTACTGGCGTTTTAGATAACCAAGCCATTGTTTAGTACGTGAAGCAAAGTATTTTTCATCCTTCGCGGGGTCTTGATGAATAGCTGAGTGAATTAAGTGATAAATAATATGCTCCCACTCAAGGCTATCATATTGCTCATTATTTACATGAGCTTTAATTTTTTTTGCTAAATCAGGGTGCGAAAGGGCGCCACGACCAAGCATTAAATCAGTGCACCCACTTCGTTTTTGACAAAGCATTGCGTCCTCTACTTGCCAAATTTCACCATTGGCAACAACGGCAATATTCTTACCTTTTATTATTGGTGGAATTTTTTCCCAATAAGCTGGCGGGTTATAACCATCTCGTTTGGTTCTGGCGTGAATAGCTACACTATTTGCACCTGCACTTACCACAGCATCAACAATTTCTTGGCTGTTACTGTCATCATCAAAGCCTAAGCGAATTTTTGCACTTACTTCATGTTCATCATCTACAGCATCTCGGACTGCTTTAATAATCGTATACATATGGTCAGGGTCTTTAAGCAGTACAGCCCCCCCTCGGCTACGATTAACTGTTTTGGCTGGGCAACCAAAATTTAGGTCGACCCCATGGGACCCTAATGCGATTGCTCTTATTGCATTTTCGGCTAACGGATTTGCTTCTTGACCGAGTAATTGAACACGCACAGGAGTACCTGCTCGTGTAAATCCATTATTATGTAGTTCAGGGCAAAATCGATGAAAAACTTTGTCAGGTAAGCATGTTTCAACCACTCTTACAAACTCTGTAACGCACAAATCGAACCCACCAATGTCTGTGAGTAATTGGCGCATTTTAAAATCAACGACACCTTCCATAGGTGCTAAAACAAGTTTCATAAAGAGATTAATTTTGATAAAAAACTGGAGGCATAGTTTACCTGTAAATCACACATTGATAAATCTGTAATTACCGCCCATATTTGATGTATAAATTGCAAAAGTAAATATTATGAAAATAAATGAAAGTTTTTATTTTTGTACGGGTCTACTTAAGCATACAAGCAATTTAAAAATACATTTTTATTGCTGAGATTTACAATCCTTGATTAAAGAGAGTCATAAAATGAATACAGTTAAAAAAAATACAATCGCGTTAACTTTAGGTGCAGTAGTAGTTGGCTCTGCAAGTTTTGTATCTGCAGATGTACAAGCTAACCCATTTGAGTTTCAACAACTAGTAACAGGTTACCAATTAGATGCTGCAGAAGGTAAGTGCGGTGAAGGCAAATGTGGCGGTGACGCAAAAGATAAAAAAGAAGGTAAATGCGGCGAAGGCAAATGTGGTGGCGACGCAAAAGATAAAAAAGAAGGCAAATGCGGCGAAGGCAAATGTGGCGGCGATGCAAAAGGTAAAAAAGAAGGTAAATGCGGCGAAGGCAAATGTGGTGGCGACGCAAAAGATAAAAAAGAAGGTAAATGCGGCGAAGGTAAGTGTGGCGGCGATGCAAAAGACGCAAAAGCTAAAACAGAAGGCAAATGTGGTGAAGGTAAATGTGGCGGCGACGCTAAAAAAACTAAAAAAGAAGGTAAGTGCGGCGAAGGTAAATGTGGTGGCCGTTAATATCTTATTCTAAATAAGTTATGCTAAAAGGGCCCTAAGGCCCTTTTTTGTTAAGTTAGAGGTAGTTATGATACAAACTCAAAGTAAAGATTTTGGGATGGTGGGCCTTGGCCTACGACGAGAAATGCTTGATGAGCTGCTTGAGCATGTGCCTAATCAAATAGACTTTTTAGAAGTTGCGCCAGAGAACTGGTTAAAACTGGGTGGACGCTTTAAAAAGCAATTTAAAACATTAACCGATGCTAATAATTTTGTGTGTCATGGATTATCACTGTCTATCGGTTCTCCCGAACCTCTTGATGTTGAATTTGTTAAGTCTTTAAAAGTGTTTTTTGAAGAGCACAATATAAAAATTTTTAGTGAGCACTTAAGTTACTGCTCCGGTACAGGGCATATGTATGACTTAATGCCCATTCCATTTACACAAGATGCCATAGCACATGTTGTACCTCGCATTAAACAAGTTCAAGACATACTAGAGCAGCAAATTGCGATAGAAAATGTTTCCTATTATGGTGCTCCTGGACAGCAATTATCAGAGCTTGAATTTACGAATATTATTTTAGAGCAAGCTGACTGCAAGCTTTTACTTGATGTGAATAACATTTATGTTAATTCGATAAATCATGGCTACAACGCGCAAGCATTTTTAACTGGGTTACCCTCTAATCGTATAGCCTATGGGCATGTTGCTGGCCATTATAATGAGGCTGATGACTTAATTGTTGATACACATGGCGCTGATGTGATTGATCCTGTTTGGGAGCTACTCGATAAAGCATACGAAGTGCATGGCGTATTTCCAACCTTGCTTGAGCGCGATTTTAATATTCCTACCATGAATGTTTTAACCAAAGAGTTAGATATAATTCATGATCTACAGGCTAAACACTTTGATTCAACTGTTTCAAAACAACGAGCTTAATATAAGCCTTTATCAACATTAAAAGAGTGCCTAGTTATGAGCTTTATTGAAATACAAAACGAATTTATGGCGCATATTCGCGAGCCTCAAAAAAATAAAAAGCCCAGCGGTATCGAAGACAGGCGTATGGCTATTTATCGCGACCTATTTTTTAATAACATTGAAGGTTTTATATCATCAGGTTTTCCGGTATTAAAAACGTTATATACCCAGAAGCAATGGCAAGCCCTCGTACGCCAGTTTTTTAGCGAATATGATTGTCATTCGCCGTACTTTTTAGACATAGCAGGGGAGTTTATTAATTACTTATCAAGAGATTATAAAATGAAAAAATACGATCCCGTGTTTATGCTTGAGCTTGCCCATTATGAATGGGTAGAGCTAGATGTATCCATTGCACACGAAGATGAGCAAGAGAAAAAATTACAAACAACAGCGCTCACTAGTTCAGCTTTATATTTATCGAAAACGGCAAGAAATTTAAGTTATCAATTTCCGGTTCAAAATATTAGCAATCGCTTTAAACCAAAAGAGCCATCACCTCAGCCTAGTTATTTTGTTGTATATAGAGACGAAAATGACGACGTTCAATTTCTGGCTACGAATGCGATGACAGCTTTGTTATTGTCAATCATAGAGGCAAGCGAAGGCGCGACATTTGACAACGTCTGCCAACAGGTATTAGCTCATGCACCACAATTTAATGCAGAGCAAATTACTCAAGGTGCACTGGTTACTCTTAATGCTATGGTTGAACGAGGGGTAATTGTGACAAAAAATCAAGACTAAGGTCTTTATTGATGATTTTACATCGTCTATTATGGCAGCCTTATTTGCCGTGCTTAATAAAAGGTTGTACCAATGTCAGATGATAAAGACTTTAAAGATCCGTTCAACGCTACTTACTTTCTTGCTTTTTTAGCTGTATTTGCAGGGATTGGTTGTTTAAATGCAATATTAGGCTGGATCACTAGCTTAACGTAAAATGTATAGCGTGTATTAAGGCTGTTGCTAACTTCAGCCTTGAACCACTTTATTTTAATTACCCCGTCCATATTTAATACTTCTTTTATAATAACGCCAAACTCGCAATTAAAGGTTAGTTAAGGTTATAATCACCTGCTTTGTAATATAAACAATTGAGCAGTTAAAATTATGACTCAAGTAACACCAGCAATTATCAAAAACAGCATAACTACAATTGCTGATTATCCAAAAGCGGGCATTATGTTTCGCGATGTAACCACTTTAATGGCAAATCCAGAAGCCTTTAAAGCAACTATTGACGCGTTTATCGCAGAATATAAAGATCAGGGCTTTACTAAAATCATAGGCACAGAATCACGTGGTTTTATTTTTGGTGCGCCATTGTCTTATGCGTTAGGCATTCCGTTTATTCCAGTACGTAAACCAGGTAAGTTACCACGCGAAGTTATTCGCCAAGATTACTTACTTGAGTACGGTGAAGACACGCTAGAACTGCATGTAGATGCAATTGTACCTGGCGACAAAGTATTACTAGTTGATGACTTATTAGCAACTGGTGGCACAATTGAAGCCACTGCTAAGTTAGTTAATAAACTAGGTGGCGAAGCCACAGATGCAGCATTTGTTGTATCACTACCAGAACTTGGTGGCGAGCAGCGCATCAAAAAAATGGGTATTAAAATCCTAAAATTGGTTGAATTCGAAGGCGAGTAATCGATGAGTTATCAGGTTCTAGCGAGAAAATGGCGTCCTCAAACCTTTCATGAATTGGTTGGGCAGTCTCATGTTAAGCAAGCGCTTGTAAATGCGCTTACGCAAAATAGACTGCATCACGCTTATTTATTCTCTGGAACCCGCGGTGTAGGTAAAACCACCATTGCACGTATTTTTGCTAAAAGCTTAAATTGCGATGAAGGTATATCTGCAAATCCGTGTGGACAATGTAGCAGCTGTTTGGATATAGAAGCAGGGCGCTACATTGACCTACTCGAAATAGATGCGGCTTCTCGTACAAAAGTAGAAGACACTCGCGAAATACTTGATAACGTGCAATATGCACCAACGCGTGGACGTTATAAAGTATACCTAATCGATGAAGTTCACATGCTTTCTAAGCACAGCTTTAATGCGCTTTTAAAAACGCTTGAAGAGCCACCAGAGCATGTGAAATTTTTATTGGCGACCACCGATCCTCAAAAACTACCAGTTACTATTTTATCTCGCTGTTTACAATTTAACTTAAATGCCTTGTCGCAAAGTGAAATTAAAACACAGCTTGAACACGTACTTACTCAAGAGCAGCTTAGCTTTGATAACGATGCACTTAGCATTATTTCAAAAGCCGCTGATGGCAGTATGCGTGATGCACTTAGCTTAACCGACCAAGCTATTGCGCAAACAAATGGTGATATTAATAATCAAGCAGTACAAACAATGCTTGGTTTAATGGATACTCATTATAGCCAAAGCTTGCTTGCAGCATTACTTGCACAAGATGGCGCTGCGCTAATGGATGAGATTGCGCAGGTGGCAAGTCGTAATCCTAATTATGTGGCATTGCTTGATGATTTAATTGCACTTACACATTTAACACAACTAGCCCAGTTAGTGCCTGAAGCGGCAGGGTTAGATGAAAAAAATGTAGATTATATTGCTCATGTTGCACAACATACGAGCCCACAACAAATTCAAATTTATTATCAGTTACTGTTAAATGGTAAAAAAGATTTACAATGGGCACCAGAGCCTCGCTTAGGTTTTGAAATGATTATGCTAAGATTATTAGCATTTAAGCCTACAGACGCACAACAAACTGTACATACAGCAAACGAAGAGCCGGCCCCAAATAAACAAGGCCGCGCAAATGCACTGCGAGATATATTAAATAAAAATAAAACATCGCAAAACACCGTCGCTGGCCAAAGTAGTACTCCAGTAAATAATACTAAGCCAGTTAGCAATGCCGAGCAGCCTAAAGCCGTCGAGATAGAGCCTTCAGCTAATGCAGCCGCTCAGTCATCAAATAATGAAGTCGTGCAAAGTAATAATGAGCCTGCCCAAGTTGCAGTAGAGCAACCGGTTCAACAAAGTGAAAACGCTTCAAAGCAACAGGCTTTAGCTAAAGAGCAACCACAAACCAATGTTGTTTCAGATGCTCAAGCCCAGCGACAAAGTGAAGATGAAGCTTATATGCTCCATAGTGATGCTGAACAAACGCTGGCCTCGCAATTTGACGATATAATGAGTAGCGCTGTAGATCAGGGTTTTAACCCTGCACCTACTGCAAACTCAGAACCTCAATCAGAGCCCTTAACAAATCACAATGCAAGTACGCCAATAGCTGAACAAGAAGCGCAGGCGCAATCTGCCATTGCTCGTATTTTACGTGATAGAAACATATCCGGTGCGGGTAGGTTATCAAGCAAGAGTACAAGCACCTCTGCAAATAATGTAGCAGCGCAGCCAAACCAAGCACCCGCTAAAAAGCCTGAACACCAGCAAAGAATGCCTAAAGCTCAAAGTGTTCACCAAGATAGTACCGCTGAAAATATAAACGAGCTCAACAGCGTTACAAGCGTAGCACCTAGCGATCCCCCACCTTGGGTAAATGATAGTGCAGGTGCAAGTGAAAAAAAGCATGAGCTCCCACCAAGAGGGAGCGAAAGCCAGGCACATGGTCACGCTAATACAAAACCAGCACGAAAAGTTGATTTTAAAGAAAAGCATCAAACAATTACCGAAAATCTAGCGCCAGAGCTACTTGAGCAAATAAACCCTCAAAAAGTACCTGAAGCAGCGCCCGAGGAAATTAGCATTCCCGTGCCTGATGATTTTCAAAGTCCAATTAGTGAAATTAGATTTGCACATCAACAAGATGAATGGGCTTATTTAATTAAACGTATGGGACTGGGTGGTCGTATGCGCCAATTTGCGTTGCATTCAATATTTACCAAGCAAGGCAACAGCTTACATATAGACGTTGATGAATCACAAAAGCATTTAGATACACCGATGCTTCGCCAAAGATTAGATGCCGCATTGTCGAGTATTTATGAGCATAACGTGTCGTTAAGTATTAATTTTGCTAAGGGAGTTATTGATTCTCCTTATCTTATTCAGCAAAAAATAGATGCAGGACGTCATCAACAAGCAATCGATGTGATCACATCGGATGAAAACATAGTACAATTTCAGCAAGTATTTAGCGCCGAAATTGACGAAAACAGTATTCAGGCATTGTAATTACTTACAATCGCCCTTATGTTCATGTTAATTAATGTATTAAAAGAAAGAGAGAAAGTTATGTTTAAAGGTGGAATGGGCAACATGATGAAGCAAGCGCAGCAAATGCAAGATCGCATGCAAAAAGCCCAAGACGAAATCGCAACTCTTGAAGTTGTTGGTGAAGCCGGTGCAGGTTTAGTTAAAGTAACTATGCTTGGTAACCACAATGTACGTCGTGTTCAGCTTGATGAAAGCTTGATGGAAGACGACAAAGACATGATTGAAGACTTACTTGCAGCAGCATGTAACGATGCTGTTCGCCGTGTTGCAGAAGAAACACAAGAGCGTATGGGTAAAGTAACTGGCGGTATGCAATTACCACCAGGTATGAAAATGCCGTTTTAAGTCAATAATGCAACTTTCAGATAGTTTAAATCAGCTTATAGAAGCACTGCGCTGTCAACCTGGCATTGGTCCAAAGTCAGCGCAACGTATTGCTTTTCACCTGCTTGAGCGCGACCGAAAGGGAGGCACTCAGCTGGGCAATGCACTCACTAAAGCAATGACCGCCATAGGGCACTGTCAGTCTTGTCGTACTTTTTGCGAACAAGCTCAGTGCGATATTTGTTTAAGTACAAAACGCCAAGACAGCGGTATATTATGTGTTGTTGAATCGCCTACTGACGTACTTGCCATCGAGCAAACAGGTCAGTATTTAGGTCTATACTTTGTATTAATGGGTCACTTATCGCCAATAGACGGTATTGGTCCTAAAGAGATTGGCTTAGATGTTTTAGAGCAAAAGCTTGCTCAAGGCGATATTAATGAGGTTATTTTAGCGACTAACCCTACGGTTGAAGGCGATACTACCGCACATTATATTGCTCAGCTTTGTCATAAATACAAAGTAGGCGCTTCACGTATTGCCCATGGTATTCCTGTGGGAGGTGAGCTTGATTTAGTAGATGGTAGAACACTTATGCATGCCTTTAGCGGCAGGCGCCTAGTTACTCAAGACTAGCTCTAAGTCACTATTTGAAAACAAATTACCAAAGCCTACATGATTAAATCATGTAGGCTTTTTCGTTTTTAAGGTAAGCTTAAAAACAATCTAATTTATTTTTGGGCTATGTCTCTAATTAGTAAGGAATACAATGAAAGATAACCAACCCTATCAAGGTGCATTACTGGGTAGTAAGCGTTTTTTACCGCTTTTTATTACGCAGTTTTTCTCAGCGATAAACGATAACGTGTATAAGCAATCAGTGCTTATTCTATTAATATTTCAGGCTGCAACGCTTGCAGATGGCGCACTTTATTCAAATATTGCTGCTGGGTTATTTATTCTTCCGTTCTTTTTATTTTCAGGGATGGCAGGGCAGCTTGCAGAAAAAACAGAAAAATCAAAATTGATTAGAATCGTAAAACTATGTGAAATCCCTATTATGGTTGTAGGGGCAGTTTCTATTTTAACGCAGTATGTGTGGCTAATGTTAGCCACCGTATTTTTAATGGGCGTGCAAAGTACGTTTTTTGGTCCATTAAAATATTCTATTTTACCGCAGCACGTAGCACCGAATGAATTAACAAAAGCGAATGGTTTGGTTGAATCAGGCACGTTTGTGGCGATACTAATGGGTACAATTTTTGGCACTTATTATATTACTCAATCAGTAGGGCCTACGCTTATAAGCATTGCAGTATTAGTATTGGCCGTGATGGGTTATGTGAGCAGTCGCTTTATACCCACTAGTGAAGCAAACGAGCCTAACTTAAAATTTACCTATAATATATTTTCATCGACAAAAAACGTATTTTCAGCACTTAATTCGCAAACAGAATCGGTTGGTAAATCAGTACTTGGGATCAGTTGGTTTTGGTTAATTGGCGCCATCGTTTTAACGTCCCTACCAAATTATGTAAAACACACAATGGGCGGCGATGAACTGGTTGTAACTAGCGCGCTTGTTGTGTTTTCACTAAGTATTGCTATTGGTTCGTTACTGTGTGAAAAGCTTTCCCGCTCTCGAATAGAATTAGGAATTGTGCCTTTTGGCGCGATCTTAATTACCTTGTTTTTATACTTACTGAGCCAAGAGCCAGCCATTAGCTCTTATTTACCTCAAAACCTTGAGTTATTGACGCTTCAGGAGCTATTAAAAACAGGCGATATGGTGTGGCACTTTGTATGGATGGCAGGCATTGGTATTGGCTCTGGTTTTTACACTGTACCGCTGTATGCGCTTATTCAACAGCGTACTGAAGAGTCGAGTCGCTCACGAGTTATAGCGGCTAACAATGTATTAAATGCACTGTTTATGGTGGGCAGTGCTGTTTTAAGTATTGTAACGCTGTCTGTTTTTCAGTGGAGTATTTCAGAGTTGCTACTGTTACTTGCCGGGCTAAACTTACTTATCTCTGTTTATATTTATACCAAAGTACCAGAGTTCTTTTTACGATTTATTATATATATTTTAGCTATTTGTATGTACAGAGTGCGTACAAAAGGTGAAAGTAATATACCTGATGCAGGCGCTGCGGTTGTCGTGTGTAATCATGTCAGCTTTGTTGATTGGATGTTTATTTTAGCCGCATCACCAAGGCCTATCCGGTTTATGGTATTTGCCCCTATTTATTATTCGCCGGCCCTACATTGGTTATTTAAAATGGCTAAGGCTATTCCCATTAACAGTGAAAAAACCAATCCAGAAGCGTTTAAAAAAGCCTTTGATGAAGTGGCTGCTGCGCTTAATAAAGGCGAACTTGTTGGTATTTTCCCTGAAGGAAAACTAACCAGTGACGGCTCAGTGGATATTTTTCGCCGTGGAATAGAGCGCATTATTGAGCGCTCACCTGTGCCCGTTATTCCTGTGCATTTAGGGGGCTTGTGGGGAAGTATGTTTAGCCGAAAAGCTAAGTGGCAATTACCGCGATTAAAATGGTCTTTGGTGTCGGTTGCAGTGGGTGGCCCGATTGCAGCTGATAAAGTAGTAGCAGATGATTTACGTGAAAAAGTATTGGTTTTAAAAGCGCTTCATTCAAAAGATAGTGACTAATTTAATGATTAACTTAATGGCTAACTCAACATCGCAAACACCCTCAGAACAACCCATTATAGTTGATGATTTTGTAGCCCCTAAGTGCGACGGGTTTATTGAAATATTATATCAAGATGACGATATTTTACTGATCAATAAACCCAGTGGACTATTAAGCTTATCAGGTAAAAATCCGCTTAATTGGGACTCAGTGCATCACCGCTTAGTAAATGGTCAAAAGGGCTTAACAGCTGCATTTGCAGAGGCTAAGTTACCGCATCGGCTAGATTTGGGCACATCGGGCATTATGATTGTTGGGTTAAACGCGATTGCGTCAAAGCACCTTAATAAGCAATTTCAAGCGCGTACTATTCAAAAGCGTTATGTAGCCATGTTAGAGGGATGCTTGGCTGTTGATGAAGGGCAAATTACTGCGCCAATTGCAAAAGATAAACTGCTTTTTCCGCGTGTTAAAATTTGCCAATCGACAGGTAAAACAGCGCTGAGTGAATATAAAGTACTTAAGCGGCTCAGGCAGCCGTGCAGAACCTTAGTGCAATTTACACCTATTACTGGGCGTACCCATCAATTACGAATACACAGCCAGTTTATAGGGCACCCAATTTTAGGCTGTGATTTATATAAAAGTGCGCAAAGTGAATATATGGCAGGGCGGTTACAATTACATGCCAGCGATTTATATTTTGAACATCCAACAACAGGTGAAAAGATTCATATTAATTGTCCGCATTCGTTTTAAACAAATTAATGGTTCTTTGTTTTCGTTTCACCTTTTTTAAATTTTTCCCTTGAAGTTCTAACACCTCACCCCATATTAAGTGCATAACGCAGACACTTTGCAAATTGGAGATATATAAATGACTGCAGCACAAAAAGAAACATTAGGCTTTCAAACAGAAGTAAAACAATTATTAAACTTAATGATTCATTCTCTTTATTCTAATAAAGAAATATTTTTACGTGAGCTTGTGTCAAATGCATCAGACGCAGCAGACAAGTTACGCTTTTTAGCATTATCTCAAGGTGACCTTTACCAAGGTGATGCCGATTTACGTGTTCGTATTAGTGCAGATAAAGAAGCAAATACAATTACCATTTCAGATAATGGTATTGGTATGACGCGCGATGAAATCATTAGCTCATTAGGTACTATTGCAAAGTCGGGTACTGCTGAGTTTTTCAAAAACTTAACGGGTGATCAAAGTAAAGATTCACAGTTAATTGGTCAATTCGGTGTTGGTTTTTACTCAGCATTTATTGTTGCTGATTTAGTCACTGTTCGTACACGCAAAGCCGGTGAAACAACCGCTTATGAGTGGGAATCTCAAGGTGAAGGCGAATACACACTTCAAGAAATTGAAAAAGAAGGCCGTGGTACCGACATTATTTTACATCTTCGCGATGAAGAAAAAGAATTTGCTGATGACTGGCGCCTACGTAGTATCGTTACTAAATACTCTGATCACATCTCAACGCCAGTACAAATGTTTAAAGCAGAAGTGCCAGAATCTGAAGGTGAAGACGGCGAAAAAATTCCAGCAGTACCAGGTGAGTGGGAAAGCATTAACCGCGCGACTGCATTGTGGACACGCGATAAATCAGAGCTTTCTGATGATGAATACAAAGAGTTTTACAAGCATGTAAGCCATGATTGGGAAGAGCCACTTAGCTGGGCACATAATAAGGTTGAAGGTAAAACTGAATACACTAGCCTTTTATATATTCCTAAAAAAGCACCTTTCGACTTATGGAACCGTGAACGTCAAAGTGGTTTAAAACTTTACGTACAACGTGTGTTTGTAATGGATGATGCTGAGCAATTCATGCCAAGCTACCTTCGCTTTGTAAAAGGCTTACTAGATTCAAACGATTTACCACTGAACGTATCTCGTGAAATTCTACAAGACAACAAAGTAACGCAAGCTATTCGTAAAGGGTGTACATCGCGTATTATTAAAATGCTTGAGCGTATGGCTAAAAACAAAGCTGACGATTACCAAGTATTTTGGAATGAGTTTGGTCAAGTAATGAAAGAAGGCCCAGCTGAAGATGCTGCCAATAAAGAAGCTATTTGTAAGCTACTTCGTTTTTCTTCGACACACACTGATTCACAAACACAAGATGTGTCGCTTGAGCAATATGTTGAACGCATGAACGAAGGCCAAGACAAAATTTACTACGTAGTAGCTGATACATTCACCGCTGCGAAAAACTCACCGCATTTAGAGATTTTCCGCAAAAAAGGCATTGAAGTATTACTACTAAGTGACCGTGTTGACGAGTGGATGATGAGTCACCTAACTGAATTTGCTGATAAGCAACTACAGTCGATCACACGTGGTGACTTAGATTTAGGTAAGCTTGACGACGAAGAAACTAAAAAAGCGCAAGAAGAGTCTGAAAAAGAAATGGCTGGCCTTGTTGAACGTATTAAAACAGCACTAGGTGATGACGTTAAAGAAGTGCGCTTTACGCACCGCTTAACAGATTCTCCAGCATGTGTTGTAAGCGACGACAACGACATGAGCTCACAAATGCAAAAGCTAATGGAATCTGTTGGTCAAGCAGCCCCTGAAGCAAAACCTGTGTTTGAGCTAAACCCAGAGCATCAACTTGTTAAGCACTTAAATGACGAACAAGATGAAGATAAGTTTGCGCAGTGGTCACACGTTTTACTAGATCAAGCGCTACTTGCAGAACGCGGTACACTTAAAGATCCAACAGGATTTGTTACTCGCTTAAATAAATTGATGCTTGAACTAAGTAAATAAGCAAATAGCTATTTACTCAGTTAATAAAGTATAATTTATGTACTTTAAATAAAAGGGAACGTGTGTTCCCTTTTTTAATGCCCTGTAAACACCCCAACGGCTCATCAATTAGTATAAGTTGCTTGAGTATCGGCGGCGCTTGTGGAAGAATTCAGGCTTTAAAATAAATATCCATACTAGGGGACAATAATATGCGCATTATTCTTTTGGGCGCGCCGGGTGCAGGTAAAGGTACTCAAGCTCAGTTTTTAATGGACAAATACGGTATTCCACAAATTTCTACTGGCGATATGTTACGTGCGGCAATTAAAGAAGGCACGCCACTGGGTCTAGAAGCAAAAAAAGTAATGGATGCTGGTCAACTAATTTCTGACGATATTATTATTGGTTTAGTTAAAGAGCGTATTACTAAAGCGGATTGTGAGAAAGGTTTTTTACTTGATGGCTTCCCGCGTACAATCCCGCAAGCGGATGCAATGAAAGAAAATGGCGTAGTGGTTGATCACGTTATTGAATTTGACGTGGCTGATGAAGTCATTGTTGAGCGCATGGGCGGACGTCGCGTTCACCCTGGTTCTGGTCGTGTCTACCACGTTGTTTACAATCCACCAAAAGTGGAAGGTAAAGACAACGAAACAGGGGAAGACTTAATTGTTCGCGCAGACGACACTGAAGAAACAGTACGTAAACGTTTAGGTATTTACCACGAACAAACTATGCCATTAGTTGATTACTACCAAGCAGAAGCTGCTGCTGGTAACACTCAGTACCACAAACTAGATGGTACACAAGCTGTTGAAGCTGTAAGTTCACAACTTGGTGAGCTTTTAGGTTAATTATAAAAGCACATTAAAAAACCGCCAATTGGCGGTTTTTTATTTTAAGCCTATTTAGCCTTGCTTAATTAGTGCTAATTAATCGGCTTTACAGCGTTTTAAGTTTCTCAATTACGCTGTTGTATTCAGGTTCAGTTGAAAGGCTACTAACTAACTGTTTATAAATGACGTTATGGCTTTCATCTAAAATAAAGACTGTTCGCGTTAGTAAGCCCATATCTTTAATAATCAATCCGTATTTCTGACCAAAATCACGCCAAACAGAATCTGATAACGTAGTGATTTTATCGATATTTTCAGCTTTGCAAAAACGCTTTTGAGCAAATGGTAAATCAGCACTAATTGTTAGCATAACTACACTTGGGAATTGTGAGGCTACTTTTTCATTAAAGTGCTTAGTTTGCAGGCTACAAATGCCGGTATCTAGGCTGGGTACTACACTTATTAATACAGCTTGGCCTTTATAATCCTCAAGTGTCACTGGAATAAAGTTGTCATCAACAACTTTAAAGTTTGGCGCACTATCTCCAATTGAGATACCTTGACCTAATAAAGTGACTGGTTTGCCTTGTGCGGATACTTTTCCTGCATCAAGTGTGTTTTCTGGATAGTCGGCTGCAATAGCCACAGAACAAAATGAACTCAAAGCAAAGGCAAGTGAACGTAACATAAGGTATTTCCTTTTAAATTAACGCAATGGGCGTCAGTGTATTATACTGGGCTTTAGTTACCAAGTGATTAAACCTGCTTAATAGAGTGGGTATTAGCTCTGAAATATAAAAATTGTAACTATGCTAAACTTTGATTAACATGAAGTTACAAAAGATATCTTCAATAATAAAAATAAAAACCATCATAAAATGATTTTAATGCTCATTACTGGTTTAGAAACAGAGAGATAATATGTCAACATCGGTATTAATATGTGATGACTCGAAATTAGCTAGGCGTCAGCTAGCTCGCTCATTACCTGAAGATTGGGACATTAAAGTTGAATTTGCACTTGACGGCGTTGATTGTATAAAGCAAATAAAGTTAATTGAACCAGAGATACTTTTTCTCGATTTAAACATGCCAGAAATGGACGGTTATGAAGTTTTAATCGCTATGAAAGAACAGGGGCTTAATATTCTCACTGTTGTTGTCTCTGGTGATATACAACCAAGTGCACACCAAAGAGTGCTTGAGCTTGGTGCTATCGATTTTATTCAAAAACCATGTTCTCCCGAAAAACTAGCCAGCATAATTGAACACCATGGGATTAAAGATAAAGCCATGCGTGAGCGTCTCTCTCATTCGCTAGGAGAGCAAGTCGACCCTGATGTTCGGGATATATACCAAGAGCTAACTAACGTTGCTATGGGGCAGGCTGGGGATTTACTTGCACGTCTTCTTAATGTATTTGTAGAGCTACCAATTCCTAATGTGAATATTTTGGAAGTTAATGAACTCGATATGGCGCTGCAGTCTATAGATAATAACGCAGCTACATCGGGTGTGTGCCAGGGCTTTATTGGCGGTGGTATTTCGGGCGAGGCGCTATTACTTTTAAATGATTCAAGCTTTAAAGAAATAGCTTCTTTGATGAACTATGACGGCGAGTTAAACGATAAAGTTGAACTTGAGCTGCTTATGGATATTAGTAATATTTTGATAGGCGCTATTTTAACGGGTCTTTCAAAACAGCTCGATATGTCATTTAGTCAAGGGCACCCGATTGTACTTGGCCAACACAGAGATGTATCTGAGTTGGTTAAATCAAACAAGTCACGTTGGCAACGCACCCTTGCAATAGAGATTAGTTACGGTATTGAAAACCATGATATAAATTGCGACCTCATGCTGTTATTTACTGAAGATTCACTTAAAACTTTGAAATACAAAGTTGCTTACCTATTAGAAGATTAAGTTATGGCCGCTGATTTAGAAATGAATGAGATCCATTGGTTAATGGATATGTTTAATACCGTTGATGTAGGCCTTGTGGTACTCGATAGGGATTATAAGGTGTGTGTATGGAATGGTTTTATGGAAAACCATTCAGGGCTTCTACCAAGCGCAGTAAAAGATAAAGATCTATTTGATTTATTTCCTGCAATAGACGAAAAATGGTTTAGAAGTAAATCTGAGTCGGTTTTTGTTTTAAAAAACCGCTCTTTTACGATTTGGGAGCAGCAGCCATACATTTTTAGGTTTAAAAATTATCGACCTATTACTGGTAAAGCTGATTACATGTATCAAAATGCGACATTTATCCCTCTTACAAATACGATGGGCGAAGTTAGCCATATTTGTATTATTTTGTATGATGTAACAGATGTCGCGGTAAATAAAAAAGAGCTTGAAGAGTTAAACAAAAAATTAGAACAAGTAAGTCAAACAGATAGCTTAACGCAGCTTGCAAACCGTGGACATTGGGAAGGTACGCTACGCCAAGAGTTTTTAAGAGTTAAGCGAAGTGGTGGCTGTAGTACATTATTAATGTTTGATATTGATCACTTTAAAAAAATAAATGATGAATATGGCCATAGCTGTGGTGATGAATCGCTTCGTCATTTATCTAACTTACTACGTACGACGCTGCGCGAGACTGATGTTGCAGGGCGCTATGGCGGTGAAGAGTTTGCAGTGACATTACTTGATACAGACAAAGAAGGCGCTTTTGTATTTGCTGAGCGTTTAAGGGTATTGATAGAAAGTAACCCTGTTAAGTATAAACACTTTGAAATAACAATGACGGTAAGTATAGGGCTGGCTGGTAGCAGTAATGATTTTAAAAATCATGAGCGCTGGATAGAGGCTGCAGATAAAGCACTGTACCAGTCTAAAAATACAGGGCGAAATAAAGTAATAGCTTACGAAGATATAAAAAATGACGCTTAAGCGTCATTTTTTATATCCAGAATTTAGGGTTAAATAATACCGTGTTTTTTTACAATCTGCTGAGCAAACCCAATCAGTATGGAAATTGTATTGCCCTTCATTATTGTGTTGTGTGTCGAGAGTCATCTATTGGGCATTGACCAATCATTGAAACTTCACCAGAATTTGACTCTTGTTCTAGTTTTACTTTAAAGCCCCATAATCTGTAAAGATGCTTAAGCACTTCCTCGTGCGAGTTTGCTAAAGGAATATTGTTATGGGGTACATAGCGTAGGGTTAATGAACGGTCACCTCTAATATCAACATCATACACTTGAATGTTAGGCTCATGATTACTTAAATTGTACTGCGCTGAGAGTGCTTCTCTCACTGCCTTATAGCCGTTGTCGTTATGTATTGCGCCAATTTCTAGATGGGGATTATTAGTATGGTCAATAATAGTAAATAATTTAAAATCACGAATTAACTTAGGCGATAAAAACTGGCTAATAAAACTTTCATCTTTAAAGTTTTCCATTGCAAAATGCAGTGTATCTAGCCAGTTACTACCTGCATATTCAGGAAACCAGCGTTTATCTTCTTCAGTTGGGTGTTCACATATTCTGCGAATATCAACCATCATATTAAAGCCTAAAGCATATGGGTTAATGCCTGAATAATACTTACTGTTATAAGGTGGCTGATAAACTACGTTGGTGTGGCTTTGTAAAAACTCTAACATGAAAGAGTCGCTGAGCTTTCCCTCATCATATAAGTGATTAAGGATGGTGTAATGCCAAAAAGTTGCCCAGCCTTCGTTCATTACTTGAGTTTGCTTTTGTGGGTAAAAGTATTGCGAAATTTTACGAACAATACGTATCACTTCACGTTGCCAAGAATCGAGTAATGGGGCATTTTTTTCAATAAAATACAAAATATTTTCTTGAGGTTCAGAAGGGAAATGGCGAACTTTCTTTTTGGTTTCTTGCTGTTGCTCAGGAATAGTTCGCCATAATTCGTTTACTTGCGATTGAAGGTAGTCTTCGCGCTCTTGTTGGCGTTTTTGCTCTTCAAATAGCGATATTTGTTGTGGACGTTTGTAGCGATCGACCCCGTAATTCATTAATGCATGACATGAGTCGAGTAGGGCTTCTACTTGTGTAATACCATGCTTTTCTTCACAGCGGCTTATGTAGTTTTTAGCAAATACCAAGTAATCAATAATTGAACCTGCATCGGTCCAGGTTTTAAATAAGTAATTACCTTTAAAAAATGAGTTATGTCCGTAACACGCATGTGCCATTACAAGCGCTTGCATAGGTAGGGTGTTTTCTTCCATTAAGTACGCAATACAAGGGTCTGAATTTATCACTATTTCGTAAGCGAGCCCCATTTGTCCGCGCTTATAATTTTGCTCTGTTTGAATGAACTTTTTACCGTACGACCAATGACTGTAGCCAATAGGCATACCAACGCTTGAATAAGCATCCATCATTTGCTCTGCGGTTATCACTTCAATTTGATTAGGGTAGGTGTCTAACCTGTAGTGAGCTGCAACACGGGCAATTTCACCTTGGTACTCATCTAATAAATCAAAGGTCCAATCTGGGCCATCACTCAATCGTTTATCATTCATAATGTTACCTCGCTTTAGGCTATGCAGAGTTTTGCTGTTGACGACCTTTTTTAAATAGCTCCCTAAAAATTGGGTAAATATCTTCAACGCTTTGGATATGCTGTATAGCGAAATTATTATGGCTGTGTGTTATAGATTCATATTCGCGCCATAGACTTTGATGAGCACGAGTGGTTATTTCAATATAAGCAAAATAGCGTACTGCGCTTAAGAGCTTATTACGTAATATTTCACCACACTGCGGGGTGTCGTCCGCCCAGTTATCGCCATCAGAGGCTTGTGCGGCGTATACATTCCACTCGTTTGCGTGATAACGCTCTTTTATTATTTCGTTCATTAATTTAAGTGCGCTCGAAACAATAGTGCCACCAGTTTCTTGAGAGTAAAAAAACTCTTGTTCGTCTACTTCTTTAGCTTGTGTGTGGTGGCGAATATAAACAACTTCTATGTCTTTATAACTGCGCGTTAAAAATTGATAGAGCAAAATATAAAAACGCTTTGCCATGTCTTTTGTTGGCTGATCCATTGAGCCTGACACATCCATAATACAAAACATCACGGCTTTGCTGGTGGGGTGAGGGCGCTTTTCGTAATTACGAAAACGTAAATCGTAGTTATCAATAAACGGAACCGACTTAATTTGCACTTTTAATGCTGCAATTTCTTTTTGTAATAAAGCAATTGCCGCTTTATCGTTATGTGGACCAGCAAGCAGCAGAGCAAGTTGTTCTTCGAGCTCTTTTAAACGGCGTTTTTTACCTGCACTCATGGCAACACGCCGTGCAAGCGAGCCTTGAAGAGAGCGTACAATGTCAATATTACTTGGCATGCCGTCGCTACAAAATCCTGCGCGATGGGTTTTCATTTGCACTAACTTATCAAGTTGGTTTTCTTGTAAGTTAGGAAGTTCTAGATCTTCAAATAGTAAATCAAGGTATTCATCTTTTGATATTGAAAATACAAACTCATCTTGTCCCTCGCCCGAATCGCTGGCGTCACCTTCACCGGCACCACCGCCTTGTCCGCCTTTAGGGCGCTCAATTTTATCACCTGTAGAAAACTGATCGTTACCAGGGTGAATTTGTTCTCTATTCCCGCCTTGCCCTTGATGAAATGTAGGTTCGCTGATATCGCGTTGTGGAATAGAAATACTCTCACCAGAGCTTGAATCGGTAACGCTGCGTTTGTTAATCGCATCTGAAACCGCTTCTTTAATTTGTTTTTTATAGCGCCTAATAAAGCGCTGGCGATTAAGCGTACTTTTATTTTTTCCGTTTAAACGCCTATCTATAAAATGCGCCATATTGACCTCCTATATACTACGACTATGAAGGTTATTGCGATTTTCTAACCCGTAAATACCACTCAGAAAGCAAGCGAACTTGTTTTTGTGTATAGCCTTTTTCGACCATACGGTTCACAAAGTCTTCGTGCTTTTGCTGATCCTCTGCAGACGTTTTAGTATTAAACGAAATAACAGGGAGTAAATCTTCGGTATTAGAGAACATTTTTTTCTCAATCACCGTGCGTAGTTTTTCGTAGCTTGTCCATAGTGGATTTTTACCGTTGTTGTGTGCACGGGCACGCAGTACAAAGTTCACTATTTCATTACGAAAATCTTTAGGATTAGAAATACCCGCTGGCTTTTCTATTTTTTCAAGTTCAGCATTTAGCGCTGCGCGGTCAAATAGTTGCCCTGTATCGGGGTCGCGATATTCTTGGTCTTGTATCCAAAAATCTGCATAAATAACATAACGGTCAAAAATATTTTGTCCGTATTCTGAGTACGATTCTAGATAAGCGGTTTGCAGTTCTTTACCTATAAACTCGACATATTGTGGAATTAAATAGCCTTTTAAAAAGCTTAAATAACGCTCTTCTATTTCACTTGAAAATTGCTCGCGCTCTATCTGTTGCTCAAGCACATAGAACAAATGCACCGGATTTGCAGCAACCTCAGTGGTATCAAAGTTAAACACACGGGACAAAATTTTAAACGCAAAGCGGGTAGAGAGCCCCGTCATACCTTCATCAACCCCTGCGTAATCACGATACTCTTGATACGATTTTGCTTTAGGGTCGGTATCTTTTAGAGTTTCGCCATCGTATACCCGCATTTTAGAATAGATACTTGAATTTTCTGGCTCTTTTAAACGTGATAGCGTCGTAAATTGCGCCAATGTTTTAAGTGTACCCGGTGCACATGGCGCGTTGTATAGCTCGCTGTGCTCAAGTAATTTGTCGTAAATTTTAATTTCTTCAGTCACACGTAAGCAATAAGGGACTTTTACAATATAAACACGGTCTAAAAATGCTTCGTTGTTTTTATTGTTTTTAAAGGTTTGCCACTCAGACTCATTAGAGTGAGCGAGGATCATGCCATTAAAGGGCAGGGCGCTAATACCTTCTGTGCCGTTATAGTTACCTTCTTGGGTTGCGGTAAGTAAAGGATGCAGCACTTTAATAGGCGCTTTAAACATTTCTACAAATTCCATCAGCCCTTGGTTAGCTAAACATAAAGAGCCAGAGTAGGCGTATGCATCAGGATCGTTTTGGGCAAAGTGCTCAAGCTGGCGAATATCGACCTTACCAACCAGTGCTGAAATATCTTGGTTGTTTTCATCTCCTGGTTCGGTTTTGGCAATGCCTATTTGGTTTAAAATAGAAGGGTAGCGTTTAACCACTCTAAACTGGCTAATATCACCATTGAATTCTTTTAAGCGTTTGCCAGCCCAAGGCGACATAATGGTTTTTAAGTAGCGCGGTTTAATACCGTATTCTTTGCTGAGTACGTCTGCATCTTCGATAGGATCAAACAAGGAGAGGGGGTGGTCGTTTACAGGAGACCCTTTAATTGAATAAATAGGCACTTGTTGCATTAAATACTTTAGTTTTTCAGCAATGGATGATTTACCCCCACCAACAGGTCCAAGTAAATAAAGCACTTGTTTGCATTCTTCAAGCCCTTGGGCGGCGTGTTTTAAATAAGAGACTATTTGCTCAATGGCGTCTTCCATACCATAAAAATCAGCAAAGGCAGGGTAGCGTGCAACTACTCTATTAGAAAATAACCGGCTTAGTCGTGCATCCGTTGCGGTATCTACCATGTTTGGTTCGCCAATTGCCATGAGTAGGCGTTCTGGTGCGCTGGCGTAGGCAGACTTATCGGTTTTACAAATCTCAAGAAATTCAGCGATACTGTATTCTTCTTCCTGTGCCGCTTCGTATCGTGCTTGGTAATGCTCAAAAATCGTCATAATAACCTCCGAAACCCGCTGTAAAAAGGTGCTTACCTTTTAAAGTCTAGTCACGAATGTGTATTTTTGTGCAATAAAATTAAAAATTTAAGTGAAAAAAGATCATGTTACTAAAAGCGTTTTATTAAATGATGAGGCGCTTAGGTGTGATAAACAAGAAACAAAAAAAGACGCCTAAGCGTCTTTTTTACATTAGCGTTTAAAGGCTAATTAAGCGAAGTTAGCGTTCGCGAATTCCCAGTTAACAAGCGACCAAAAACCTTTAAGGTAATCTGGACGAACGTTACGGTAATCGATGTAGTAAGCGTGTTCCCATAAATCCACTGTAAGGATTGGAGTAACGCCATCATCAGTTAATGGTGTAGCAGCGTTAGATGTATTAACGATGTCTAGTGAACCATCAGCAAGCTTAACTAACCACGTCCAGCTTGAACCAAAGTTATTTACTGCTTTGTCATTTAATGCATCTTTAAACGCATCAAAAGAACCCCATTTAGCGTTGATTGCATCAGCAACTGCGCCAGTAGGCTCGCCGCCGCCGTTTGGAGATAAGCTGTTCCAGTAAAAAGTATGGTTCCAGATTTGTGCTGCGTTGTTAAATACGCCGCCTTCTGATGAACATACGATCTCTTCTAGAGATTTGTTTTCAAACTCAGTACCAGGGATTAAACCATTAAGCTTAACCACGTATGTGTTGTGGTGTTTGCCATGGTGAAACTCTAGCGTTTCTTTTGAAATATGTGGCTCAAGTGCGTCGATTGCATATGGTAGTGACGGTAGTTCAAATGCCATTTTTTTATCTCCATCTTCTTTGGTTGATAGTCCATTTGGTAATACGTAATGCCTGTTGAAACAGAGCAGTTACCTATACCAAGCGGTAATATAGTGTTACTATAATTGTTGAGTATTTTACTCAAGTTTAAGCAAACAGCAATGCTATTGCGAAAGACTATTTCAATTGCGGCTTTATTTGCCCATTTTAAGTTATATATTTGTGGTCACGATGAGTTATTTTCAAGACCTAAATATATTTAGCTATCGTTACTTTGAGGTTGTAGATGGAAACCATTGATAAAATTAAACAGCAAATTTCAGAAAATCCAATAATCCTTTTCATGAAAGGGTCACCAAAATTACCAAATTGTGGTTTTTCTTCACAAGCATCGCAAGCGTTAATGTCATGTGGTGAACCATTTGCATACGTTGATATTTTACTTAATCCAGACATTCGTGCTGAGCTTCCAGCATACGCAAATTGGCCAACATTCCCACAACTTTGGGTAGATGGCGAATTAGTTGGTGGTTGTGACATTATTATCGAAATGTTTCAACGCGGTGAATTACAGCCGTTAATTACAGAAACTGCTGCTAAATATAAAGAAGCTGACGCAGAGTAATTTATTACTCAACCTGAACTCAGGTTATTAAGCTCTTTAAACACAAAGCCACTTTTTAAGTGGCTTTGTTGTTTTTAATTCTTATGAATTTACGAATAAGGAAGGCTCACTTGAACGTTTAAGCCGCCCTCTATTTTGTTATGTAAACTTATATGCCCTTGGTGCGCTTCTGCTATTTCTCTGCATAAGGCTAACCCTAAACCACTCCCCGTACTTTTTGTAGAATAAAAGGGCACTAAAGCATTTGCCATTACTTGCTCGCTCATTCCTTTGCCGCAGTCGCTTACATTTATAACACAAGCTTGGGGTACAAACTCGACCTGAATATGTATTTCATTGGCATTGGAACCTGACTCGTGTGAATTTTTTAATAGGTTTATGAGCAGCTGCTCGAGTTGTGTTTGATCAGCTTGTAATTCATTGTGTGAATTTTTTATTTCGTAGCTAAATTGCCAGTGGTTTTTTAAATTATTGAGGGTGTTTTGCCAGTTAACCCGCGTTTTTTGTGGCTGAGGTAATTTAGCAAACTTGCCATAGCCTTGTACAAATTCAGTTAAATGACTAATTCGCTCATCAATAGTTGCAAATACACGGGCAAGACGAGGCTCATCAACTTTATTTGCGAGCAATTGTGCGCTGTGTAGCATGGATGACATAGGGCCGAGTGAATTATTTAATTCGTGGCTAATAATGCGTATTACTTTTTTCCACACCGCAACTTCTTGACGACTAAGTTCACGGGTTAACTGTTTAAATATATATAAATGATGCTTTTGATTATTAAGTAAAAACTCCCCAGTGGCTAAATGCCAAGTTTGCGAGTCTTGATTCTCTATTTCTATATTAAAGAGGCCATCAATACCGTGCTCTATAGCTGCTACTAATTGCAGAGGCGAATTTTCGAGTAATTTACTTAGCTGCATACCTTCAAGGCGAGTTGCGCTATTAAATAAACTACGGCTAATTAAATTACTAAATACCACCGTATTATTATCATTGACCAGCAATAACGCTTGCGGCGAGCTTTGCAAAACTTTATCAAGCATTAACTCGCGCTGGTAAATCCATTGTTTTTCTTGGCGAAGCTGTTTTGCGGTTTGATTATAAAGTTGGCATAGTTTTCCAAGTTCATCATTACTTTTATACGCTAGTAAGCTGGAGAGCTCACCATCTTTAAAATTAAGTAATCCGGTTTCAAGCGATTGCATGCCAAGCTTTATTGGCTTGGTGAGAGTTCTTGAAAGCAGAGTGCTAAATGTAAGCGTTAGTAATATTAAAAACAGAGTGTAGTAAATATCAAAGCCACTTAGCGCGGCAATAATAACAATAGGCAGCGCGCTACAAAGCCCGCAAATTAATACAACCTTTTGGCTTAGGGTAAAGTTGCTAATAATGTTTGGCATTAATAATCAATACCCATTTTTTGTAATCGACGATAAAGCGCTTGTCGGCTTAAACCAAATTCACGGGCGACTTTGGCTATAACACCTTGATGAGCGCGCATTGCGTGTTCTATTTCCTGTTTGGTCGGCTCTGCTTTTGCTTCTTGTTGAGCAGTGACCGGTGACGATAGTGCAAAGTCATCGACTGTAAGCGCACCTGTAGGTTTTAGTACCGCTACACGCTTACAAGCGTTTTCTAGCTCTCGAACGTTACCTGGCCATTTGTAGTGTTGAAGTGCTTGCTCTGTGTTTATAGTCAGCTCTCGGTGAGGTAAAAAATGGCTAATAAGTGCTAAAACATCATCTTGTCTTTCGCTTAGGGAAGGCACATTGAGCTCAATTACATTAAGGCGATAATATAAGTCTTCCCTAAATCGACCTTGTTGAATTGCTTGTAGTAAGTTTTCGTTAGTAGCCGATACAACCCGCACATTTACCTTTCGTGTTTGTGTTGAGCCTAAACGTTCAAACTCGCCGGTTTGTAGTACGCGTAGTAATTTTATTTGTCCTGAAAGTGGTAAATTACCAATTTCATCTAAAAATAACGTACCGCCATCAGCTGCTTCAAATCGACCAATACGTTGTTTGGTTATCCCCGTATATGCACCGGCTTCAGCGCCAAAAAGCTCGGCTTCTATAAGTTCTTGCGGTAGTGCACCGGCGTTTACCTTAATAAAAGGCTGCGATACAAGCGGGGAGTTTTTTTGAATAATATGCGCAATACACTCTTTGCCACTACCATTAGGGCCTGTAATTAATGCAGATATATCAGATTTAGCCACTTGAAGCGCCATAGTAACCAGTCGTTCCATCGCAGTACTTTTAAATATTAGCCCAGCAAGGTCTGCATTTTTAAATGTACCTTCACGTTCTTGTTGATGGCGATTATGTGTCGCCACTATTTTTTTAGCACTGCCTAGCTCTATTAAGTTACCGATACAAACTAGTAGTTTTGCATCATCCCAGGGTTTTGGTAAGTAATCAGCAGCACCGGCTTTTACAAGCTCAATGGCGGTGGCAAGTTCGGTCCAGGCTGTAATAAGTATAATAGGTAGGTGTGGGTTTATTTCTCGTAGTTCATAAAACAACGCTTTACCTTCTTCGCCAGAGGTGGTGTCGCTGGTAAAGTTCATGTCTTGAATTACAAGCTCAATTCGCTGATAGCGAACTATTTGCAAAGCATCAAATGGATTTGTTGCAGTGACTACCGAAAAATCGTGGATCTCGAGCAACAATGAAAGTGCGTCGAGTACTGCTTGGTTATCATCAACAATGAGTATTTTATGAGTCATAGGTTATTTTTATAATTTTTTAATGGCTACACTGCCTTACTAAGCAGTGTAGCATAGTGATTTACATATTATTAAATAGTGCGAGTTGCGATACTGGGCGAAATATTGGCAGCGCGTTTAGCCGGCGCTAATACTGCAAGTAAACTCATTAAAAATACGGCAACGGCCGTAACGGCTATATAACTTGGCGGTAGTGCGGCTACAGAAAAATACTGCATTAACATTTTCCCAAGTAGTATTGCTGTTACTACACCTAAGGCTAAACCTAGGCTACAAATTAATGCATTTTCTACTAAAAAGTAGCTAACAATAGCTGACTTTCTTGCGCCAAGTGCTCTGCGTGTACCAATTTGCTTAGTACGTTTGCTAATATTAAATAAGGTTAAGCCAAAAATACCGAGAGCGGTTATAAGCACTAAAATAGTGATTAATACTATGAGCATGCGCATCATAAGGCGATCTTGAGCGGTATACTCATTTTTTAATTCATCAAGCCCTTTAATGTTGTTAATAACGCGTTTGCTGTAATTTTCGAGCATAGCATTTTCTATTTCTTTCATTACAGCTGCTCGCTGACCAGGCTTAGTACGAACGGCAACTTGTGCATAACTTGCTGCTTTAATATAAGGAATAAACGCAAGATTATCGGGTTTACTGTCTTTGAGCCACGGGCCTTTCATTTTTCCGATCACGCCAATAATTTTAAGTGGTAGGTCGCCAAAATAAACTATTTTCCCTAAACCATCTCCATCAGGGTAGAGCTCATCAAGTAAGGCTTTAGTGACTATAGTGACGTTGGTGCGCTTTTGTGTAATTTCGTTTGTAACGAGCACTTCATCTTCGGTAAAGTTTCGCCCTGCAATTAAGTTAACGCCGTAGGTATTAATAGCATGATCGTCTATAAAAAAATAAGCGGTCCTGACACTTAGGCCTTCTTGTGGGGCAGGTTTTAAATTAAAGCTCGAAGCGCTGCCACTCCCTGATAGTGGAATACTACTGCTTAATGCGGCATCGACCACGCCTGGCATTTTTCTAAGCATGCTTTCATCAAGCTCAAACTGCTGACTTAAGTTAATATCAGTACCAAAGGTCATTACATTAAACTTGAATATATCTTGTTCAGGGTAGCCCGTTTCTTGGTTTAAATAGCTAATTCTGTCTTGAATAATAAATGCAGCATTACTAACTATAGCTGTAGTAATTGCAATTTGAATTAGCAGTAATACAGCGCCCACCTTTGAGCGGCATAAGGCGTTAAATATAGGTTTTATTTCTAACATTGTGACATTCCTTATTGGCTCTTAAGATAAATAGCAGGATTGGTTTTACACACTAACCAAGCTGGGTACAAACCAGCTAAAATGCAGGTTGTAATTGCAATCAATGGGGCGCTCAATAGCATGGTTAAATCCATTGTCGCTAAGTTTTCATAGTAGTCGTAGCTTTGCCCTACGCCCATTAAGCCAAGTTGTGCTAGTACAATTCCTAGCATGCCACCTATAAAGCCAAGCATGGCGACCTCAACTAAGTGCTGTAAAAATATTTGCCTTTTACTCGCACCTAATGCGCGTCTTACACCTACTTCTGGCGCTCTGCGTAAAAACTTAGCTAAAAGTAAACCTAAAATATTGGCTAAGCAGACACCTAAAAACATAAAGCTCAGGCCCACTAAAATTTTATTGTCTTCGGTGACGACGTTGTTGTATTGCATCCATTGGTTTACATCGCGAAGTTTATACTCAAGTTCTTTACGATTAAATCGACCACGTTTTTGTTGTTCTTGCATATAGGCTAATAAGTAATTTTGATAGGCTTGTTTTTGTTCAAGCGTATTTAGCTCTGCCCAAAACTGGATCCATACTTGCTCAGATTGCAGTTTATCTGCAAAGGTTGGTGTGTTTTCGTGTTTCCATCCGTTGCTATTGCCCCAACTTACTAGCTCTTTTGTCTTTATTAAGCTAAAGGGCATAAATAACTCTTCTACTTGATTAAATGCACCGTTATTTAAATCATAATATTTAATATTGAGAGGCCAATGGTTAATAACACCAACTACTTGATAGCTTGCATCATCTAAGTAAATCAGTTCTCCGACGGAGTTTTGTCCTGCAAATAGTTTATCGTTTATCTCTTGGGTAATAACAACCACAGGTGCGGCAGAGTCTTCTTGCTCTTTGCTCCAAGCCCCTCCGTATAAAAATGACAAATTAAACATGCTAAAAAAGTCAGGCGTTGTCATGCGAGCATTACCTATAAAAGGTTTTATTTTGTCGGAGTCTAGATAAACTGAGAAACCGGTACGCATCATAGCCACTTTTTTCTCTGGCGTGGGTGCGTTTAATAAGTTCTCAGCATCTTGATAGGTCAGTTGCAGTGGCATGTTATCTTCTGTCCACCACGTACTACCATCGTCCATTGTTTGTAATTGCACACTGTAAAGTTGGCTGCTTTTTTCTGGTATAGGATCGGCCGACATCATGTGATAAACACTAAGGCTGGTCATTGTTATGCCTATACCTATCGCAATGGCAAGTACCATTAAAAAGCTAACCAATGGGGTGCGCTTGAAGCTGCGCCAACTTAAATCTAAATAATGAATAAACATTAGTTAAACCCCCGATGCTGTTTTTATAGTTTGCGCGCCTTGATAAAGTGTAAAGTCGGCAAGTTGCCCATCAACTACTTGAATATTACGCGGAGCACGGCGGGCTAATTCGCTATCATGCGTTACCATTATTATAGTGGCACCGTCGCGATTTATTTGCTCAAGTAACTCCATAACTTGGCGAGCCATTAAGCTGTCAAGGTTACCTGTTGGCTCATCGGCAAGTAAAAAACGAGGTTCACCAGCAAGCGCACGAGCTATTGCCACACGTTGTTGCTGGCCACCGGAGAGTTGCTGAGGTAAGTGTTTAGCGCGAGATGCTAAACCAACTTGTTCAAGGCATTGCTCAATTCGACGTTTTCGCTCATTTGCTTTAATCCCTCTATAGCGAAGAGGAACTTCTATGTTTTCATATAAATTTAAATCGGGGATCAAATTAAAGCCTTGGAATATAAAGCCAATTTTTTGATTCCGTAAATCAGCACGTTGGTTATCGTTTAGGCTGCCAACATTAACGCCATCTAACAGGTACTCACCTTCGTTAAAAGGCTCGAGCATACCTGCAATATTTAAAAAGGTTGTTTTTCCTGAGCCGCTAGGACCGGTAACAGCAATAAATTCGCCTTCGTTTACTTGCAGGTTAAAGTCTCGAAGCGCATGGGTTTGTACCATTTCTGTTTGGTATACTTTACTTACATTGTTCATTTGTAACATGGTTGTTCCTAATTATTTTTAGCGTTGGTTGAGAACGTCTGTTTAATTTAATAAAATCGTATCGGCTTGCTTAAAGTCGCTGTAGCTTGAAATAATAATTTCATCGTTTTCTTTAACACCGCTTAAAAGTTCAACCGCATTAATGCTGGTGGCGCCGATTGTAATAGGTATACGCTTTGCAATATTGCCTTCTACCTTATAAGCAAAAATTCCGCCTTGCTGCATAAAAGCGCCGCGTTTTACTTGCATTACACCTTCTCGGTTGTCGAGTAAAATACGTGCAGTTAAGCGTTGGTTTTGACGGATGTTGTTAGTAACACCTTTAAATCGGACGCGTGCTGTTACTTCACGATTATTAACTTCTGGTGATATGGCGGATAAATTCCCCATCACTGTTTCATTGCCTAACTTAAGCTCTACTTCCATACCGAGTCCTAATTCGTTGGCGTAACTTTCAGGTACTTGAAGTTCCGCTTCGAAATTACTTAAGTCGACGAGAGTCATAAGAGGTTGGCTTTGCGTCACTGCGGCTTTTTGTTGCACTAATAGGTTACCCACGATCCCAGTAACGGTAGCCTTAATAGATAGGTTGCTTACTTTTCTGATTAAATCATCAACGATAAGTTGTTGGCGGGTCACATCACTTTTAGCAGCTTGTAGTTCAAAAGCGAGCGTGTCTTTGGCAAGCAATACCTCTTGTTGTGCATGTTTATACGAGAGCTTAGCTCGGGATAAATCATCAACTGCTTTTTCAAGATCAATTTGGCTAATTAAGTGCTTTTGAATTGATAACTGCGCGCGGCGATTTTCGCGCTCAGCGGCGTTAAGCTCAACTTGTGCCATATCGAGTGTTTTATTTAAAGTGAGTGTTTGGCGTCTTGCTTGCAAATACTGCCTTTGCTGCTCGCCTTGTAGTCGTTTAAGCACAGATTCTTGTTGCTTTAATTCGTTAGTTAACTCAGGGCTTTGTAGCAGGGCAAGTGTGTCCCCTTGCTTTACTGTATCGCCGGCCTTTACTTTTAAATCTATAAATCCACGTTCTGGACTGTAGATTTTAGGAGCATTAGCAGCAACAATTTTACCACTGGCGGCAATATCTCGAATGAGCGCTTTAACATGTACTTTTGCAACCTGTACTTTTGAGCGGCTAATAGAGCTTTTAGCGCTATGGTTAGTTAAAAAAATATAAGCAACTGTAGAGACCACAATGAAAACAATCGCAGTGATTATCGCGTATTTTTTATAGCTTATAGGTGCCTTTACTTGTACGTCTTGTGCGCTGGTATCTTTAATCATTTAATTCCCCCTACATTGCTTTTATGTATTTTTCGCACAGCAGTAATAAAGCTGCTGTGCAAATGGCGGCAATAGGAGAGAGCAAAAATAAGCTTAGAGTAAACATGGTAATTCCAATTAGCGATTATATGTAAAGCTATACGATTAATATGCCAACTATTATCACATTGATATTAAAGTGCTTTTTATTTTTTGTTCATGAAAATGATGTCCGCGGACAGTTTTTATGTCCGCATCGGACACCGCTTTAAATAAAAATTCACTATTAATGTACAAAAAAGGACATGAACTTTCATAACTATACTAATGAGCAGCAATAATCGGGGATGTTAAGCCATTAAAGTAATGAAATACCATAAAACTATCTAAATGTTAACTGAATAGCCCTTCATTTGTTGAATACTTATTCACTTTTACTCGCCTTTACGTTTACGTAAGCTGCACCTTTGGGTGCTTGTGTTTTTTACAATATGTTAAACTTGACACCAGTGTCATAAAAAAATAGTGGTTAAAATAACGCTAAATGTTAAAAATAATGATAAAAAGAAATCTTGCTATGAAGTGAGAAATATTCAAGAATGTGAATATGTATTCAAAGTGCTATTGACTCTATTTAAGATAGAGGCTAGTTTTGTCCGTCTGTTAGCAAATCGTCGAGCAGTTCATCCACGCTAACAGTGCAGCAAGGGGAGGGGTCTATGTTATACGACTCAAAGTTAGAAAAAGAAAATTGTGGCTTTGGCTTAATAGCCCAAGTTAATGGTCAAGCTAGTCATAGGCTTATTCGTACTGCTATTACGGGGCTTGATCGCATGCAGCACCGTGGCGGTATATCTGCCGATGGTAAAACAGGTGATGGCTGTGGTTTATTATTACAAAAACCAGATAGCTTTTTCCGTGCAATTGCCAGTGAACATAATTGGCACTTAGGCAAAAACTACGCAGTGGGTATGATATTTTTAAATTCAGACCCTGTTTTAGCACAAGCTGCAAAACAAATACTTAGCGAAGAATTAGAAAAAGAAACGCTAAATATTTTAGGTTGGCGTGTTGTACCAACCGACCCATCTATGTTGGGTCCTATTGCTGTACAGCAATTACCAGGTTTTGAACAAATTTTTGTTAGCGCGCCAGAAGGTTGGCGTTCTAAAGACTTAGAGCGTCGCTTATATGTAGCACGCCGCCGCGCTGAAAAGCGCATTGTTGATGATGAAGCTTTCTATATCGCAAGTCTATCTGGTTTGGTAACTATCTATAAAGGCTTAATGATGCCTGCGGATTTACCTAATTTTTACCTAGATTTAGCTGATATTCGTATGACGAGTGCGATTTGTGTTTTCCATCAGCGCTTTTCTACTAATACTCAGCCGCGTTGGCCTTTAGCTCAACCTTTCCGCTATTTAGCACACAATGGTGAAATTAATACTATTGAAGGTAACCGCCAGTGGGCACGCGCACGTTCTTATAAATTTGCGTCACCGCTTATTCCTGATTTACAAAGCGCAGCGCCGTTTGTAAACGAAACCGGTTCTGATTCATCAAGCCTAGATAATATGCTTGAGCTATTTTTAGCTGGCGGCATGGATTTATTCCGCGCTATGCGTATGCTTGTGCCGCCTGCATGGCAGAAAAACCGTGCAATGGACGACGATTTACGTGCATTTTACGACTTTAACTCTATGCATATGGAACCATGGGATGGCCCGGCAGGTATTGTTATGTCGGATGGTCGTTTTGCAGCGTGTAACCTTGACCGTAATGGACTTCGCCCAGCACGTTATGTAATTACACAAGATGGTTTTATTACGCTCGCATCAGAAGTGGGTATTTGGGATTACACTGCCGATGAAGTGGTTGAAAAAGGCCGTGTTGGTCCAGGTGAATTATTAGTTATTGATACTAAACTTGGCAAAATCTGGCACTCGGATGAAATCGATCAAGATTTAAAATCTCGCCATCCTTACAAGTCATGGCTTGAAGAAAACGTTAAACGTTTAGTTCCATTTGAAGAACTTACTGAGCAAGACGCTGGTAATCGCTCATTTGATGACGAAACGCTAGCTAAATATCAAAAAATGTTTGGTTATACCAACGAAGAGCTTGATAGCGTTATTCGTGTAATGGGTGAAAACGGCCAAGAAGCGACAGGCTCAATGGGTGATGACACGCCATTTGCTGTGCTTAGTGAAGGGCATCGTTCACTTTATGATTACTTCCGCCAAAAATTTGCGCAAGTAACAAATCCACCTATCGATCCACTACGTGAAAACCATGTAATGTCGCTTGCAACCTGTATTGGTAGTGAGCAAAACGTATTTAACGAAACAACGGGCCACGCTAAGCGCCTACAGTTTGATACACCAATTTTAATGTACGCAGACATGCAGCAGCTATTAAATGCTGATGAAGCGCACTACAGCTACTGTAAAATTGATATTACCTATACAGTTGAAGAGGGTTTAGAAAACGCGGTTACGCGTATTTGTGACCAAGCACAAGAAAAAGCAGCTGCGGGCTGTATCATGCTTATTTTAACTGACCGTAACTTTGATGAAATAAATTTACCAATTCCAGCAGCTATGGCTGTAGGTGCGGTACAAAAACGCTTAGTTGATAACAACTTGCGCTGTGAATCAAATATTATCATTGAAACTGGCAGCGTGCGAGATGCGCACCAGTTTGCTGTGCTATTAGGTTTTGGTGCTACGGCAATTTATCCATACCTTGCGTATGAATCGTTAGTTGCGATGAGCGACAGCAAAATTATTGATAAGTCGTATTGCGAAGTGACCCTTGCTTATCGGAAAGCCATTAATAAAGGCTTGTACAAAATTATGTCTAAAATGGGCATAAGTACGGTTGCATCTTATCGTTGTTCAATGTTGTTTGAAGCGGTGGGATTATCTGATGCGATTATTGAAATGTGCTTTAAAGGCGTTGCAAGTCGTATACAAGGTGCATGCTTTACCGACTTTGATGACGATCAGCAAAGTTTGCACAAACTTGCTTTAAGTAAGCGTAAATTATTAAGCCACGGTGGTTTATTTAAGTACGTTCACGGTGGTGAGTATCATGCTTATAATCCAGATGTTATTCAAACCCTGCAAAAAGCGGTTCGATCAGGTGATTATAAAGACTACAGTGCGTACGCTGATTTAGTTAATAATCGTCCAATTGCGACTTTGCGCGATATGTTAGCGCTTAAACTACCTGAGCAAGGTATAAGCATCGATGAAGTAGAGTCTGCAGAAAACCTATACAAGCGTTTTGACTCAGCAGCAATGAGTATTGGTGCGTTATCACCAGAAGCTCATGAAGCGCTAGCAATTGCAATGAACCGCTTAGGTGGTTGTTCAAACTCTGGTGAAGGCGGTGAAGATAAACTGCGTTATGGTACAGAGAAAAACTCGCGTATTAAACAAGTCGCTTCAGGTCGATTTGGTGTAACGCCTCATTACTTACGCAGTGCTGACGTTATTCAAATTAAAGTAGCGCAAGGTGCAAAACCAGGCGAAGGTGGACAATTACCGGGTGAAAAAGTAACGCCGTATATTGCTAAGCTTCGTTATTCGGTACCAGGTGTTACGTTAATTTCGCCACCACCGCATCACGATATTTACTCAATTGAAGATTTAGCACAGCTAATTTTCGATTTAAAACAAGTAAACCCTAAAGCACTTATTTCTGTAAAACTTGTTTCAGAGCCAGGTGTGGGAACCATTGCAACAGGTGTTGCTAAAGCATATGCCGATTTAATTACTATTTCTGGCTACGATGGCGGTACAGGCGCAAGCCCACTTACTTCTGTTAAATATGCGGGTAGCCCATGGGAGCTTGGACTTGCTGAAACACAGCAAGCACTAGTTGAAAATGGCCTTCGTCATCGCATTCGCCTGCAAACAGATGGTGGCTTAAAAACAGGTTTAGATATTATTAAAGCGGCAATTTTAGGTGCTGAAAGCTTTGGTTTTGGTACTGGTCCAATGGTTGCCCTTGGGTGTAAATACTTACGTATTTGTCACTTAAATAACTGTGCGACCGGTGTTGCAACACAAGACGAAACACTTCGTCAAAAGCATTATCACGGTTTACCAGAAATGGCGATGAACTACTTTAAGTTTATAGCGCAAGAAGCGCGTGAAATTATGGCTAGCCTAGGCGTTGCAAATTTAACTGACTTAATTGGCCGTTTAGATTTATTAGAAGAAATTGAAGGCAAAACTGCAAAGCAGAAGAAAATTGATTTATCGTCTGTTATTGCTCAGCCGAACAACCCAACTGGCGAAACGCTTTATTGTAGTGCGCCTAACAGTTCGCATTATCTAGGTAAGTTAAACGAAAGTTTATTAGCTAAAGCGCAAGAGGCAATTGATACGTCAAGCGGTATCTCGCTTGTGAGTCGTATTTGTAATACTGACCGCTCTGTAGGTGCAATGCTTTCGGGTTATATTGCTGATAAACACGGTAATCAAGGTATGGCGGCAGACCCCGTAGCAATTGAATTACACGGTACGGCGGGTCAATCGTTTGGTGTTTGGAATGCCGGTGGTCTTGAAATGACATTGGTTGGCGATGCTAACGATTACGTAGGTAAAGGCATGGCAGGCGGTAAGTTAGTTATTCGTCCACCACTTGGCTCATCTTTTGAAAGCCATAAAGCAACCATTGCTGGAAACACATGTTTGTACGGCGCTACAGGCGGAAAACTGTTTGCAGCGGGTTGTGCCGGTGAGCGCTTTGCAGTTCGTAACTCAGGTGTGCAAGCGGTTGTTGAAGGTGTAGGTGACAACGGTTGTGAATACATGACCGGTGGCGTTGTGTGTGTACTTGGTAATGTAGGTGTTAACTTTGGCGCGGGTATGACTGGTGGTTTTGCTTATATTTTAGATGAGCGAAATGATTTTGAAAAACGCATTAATCCAGAGCTTGTAGAAATAGTAACACTAGACGAATTAACGTCGCATCAAGAACATTTACGCGGCTTAATTGCTGAGCATTTAGAGCTTACGGGTTCGTGCAGAGCAGAAAGCATTTTAGCTAACTTTGAACTGTACTTACCGATGTTCAAATTAGTAAAACCAAAATCAAGCGACGTAAAAAGTTTACTCGGGCATCGCGCTCGCAGTAGTGCCGAACTACGTGTTCAGGCGCAATAAGGGGGCAGTATGAGCGAAAATGTATATCAATTTATAGACGTGCAGCGTGTAGACCCACGCAAAAAACCAATCTCGTCACGTAAAAAATCTTTCGTAGAAATTTACGAACCCTTTTCAGAAAATCAGGTTAACTCACAAGCTGATCGTTGTTTAGATTGTGGTAACCCGTATTGTGAGTGGAAGTGCCCAGTACATAACTACATTCCACAATGGTTAAAGTTAATACGCACAGGTCGTATTATAGAGGCAGCAGAGCTTTCTCATCGTACAAATAGCTTACCAGAAGTGTGTGGGCGTGTTTGCCCACAAGACCGCTTGTGTGAAGGTTCGTGTACATTAGATGAAGAGTTTGGTGCGGTTACAATTGGTAATATTGAAAAATACATTACCGATGAGGCATTTAAAATGGGCTGGAAGCCTGATATGTCTTATGTAACTTGGACCGACAAAAAAGTAGCTATTATTGGTGCAGGCCCAGCTGGTTTAGGGTGTGCTGATATTTTAGTTCGTAACGGCGTAAAACCAGTAGTGTTTGATCGTCACCCAGAAATTGGCGGACTACTCACGTTTGGTATTCCTTCTTTTAAACTTGAAAAAGAAGTGATGCAAAAGCGCCGTGAAATTTTCACTGAAATGGGCGTGGAGTTTAAGTTAAATGTTGAAGTAGGTGTTGATATTACGCTTGATCAAATTTTAGCTGATTACGACGCCGTATTTTTAGGAGTTGGTACGTATCAAAGTATGCGTGCAGGTCTTGAAAATGAAGATGCACCAGGTGTTCACGATGCACTCCCGTTCTTGATTGGTAACACTAACCGTGTAATGGGCTATGACGAGACTAAGCAGCCGTGTATTGATATGGCTAACCAAAAAGTAGTTGTACTTGGTGGTGGTGATACAGCGATGGACTGTGTGCGTACGTCTATTCGTCAAAATGCTGCAAAAGTAACGTGTGCTTATCGTCGTGATAAAGAAAATATGCCTGGTTCTAAACGTGAAGTTAAAAACGCCAAAGAAGAAGGCGTTATATTTACCTATAACGTTCAGCCTAAAGGCATTGTATTGAACGATAAAGGTAAAGTAACTGGCGTTAGAATGGTTAAAACTAAATTAGGCGAACCTGACGCAAATGGCAGAAGTCGTGCTGAAGAAGTACCTGGTTCAGAGCATGTGATAGAAGCTGATCAAGTTATTATGGCATTTGGTTTCCAGCCTCATAAAATGGATTGGTTAGAAAAATACGATGTAGAAATAAACCACTGGGGCGGCATTAATGCTCCAGAACAAGGTGAATTTACACATCAAACAACGAACCCTAAAATATTTGCTGGTGGCGATATTGTGCGTGGTTCAGATTTAGTGGTAACCGCTATTTTTGAAGGACGTAATGCTGCAGAAGGTATTATGGATTATTTAAAAGTCTAATTGTTCGTATTAATAAAATGAATAAGAAGCAAGCCAACTGGCTTGCTTTTTTATTTGTTTTATTCGAATGTAATGTCAACGTAGTTAGTAACAAACGGTATTATATTAATATCACCTGTAGCATAGCTTGCTTTAGCGACACCTTGAGCTTTTACCTTTAGTGTAACTACCAAGAGGGATTATTTTCCTTTAGTGAGGGTATGCTTGTTTCGAGCTAAATACGGATGCTTTGGGCATCTATTAAGCAGCCTTGAGGGTTAATTTATACATGCAAACTTTACGCTTTACGTAACCAACACAAGGGTACAGGCATATACTTATAGCAACTCGAGTTTTTGGATTTTCAGCAGTACTAGCTAACGTTATTTGGCCATAATCTGTAGCTTCTTTTGTTGCTTAATATGCTATAACTTTTGTTTGCATCGTTGTATAAACACTTTGATGTGAAGAGTTAATTGATTGGTTGCTTGTCTAAATACATATATACAGTACCGTTAACACCATCTTTAACTGCGAGTGTTATACCACTACTTTTACTATTACTCAGTACTATTAGTGCGGGTAGTGTGGGAATAAAAAAGTAAACTTATTTATTTTTTAACTCTTAATGTTATCGCATTATCCCTAACAAAGGTAAGTAATGGTTAAAGTATTCGCTTTTATCAACCCGAAATAACTAATCTTAAGAGTTGATTTAAATATAAAGTTGGTCCATTATCGCACGCTGTTTACGGTTTGCTTACTTTTTGTCTACAAGTGAGCTTTTATATATTAATAAAATAAATAGAAATTATGTACGAATATTCAAACAAGTCGGAAAGGAAACTCATTGTTCGATTCTTCTCTTCAATAGGGTTTATAGCAACGTTTTCTATGGCTAGCTTAGCATTTATTAATAGCAGTTATTTATTAGCGTGTACCTTGGTTGTTTCTTCGTTTGTTTATTTATTGGCATTTAGCATAAGTAGGGGAGTAGAGAAGTCAGGCACTATAATTTTATACAACCTTTATGCACTAATGTTTTACCTAGTCCTCACTGGTGGAGCACAAGGAACAGGGCCTATATGGATATTCATAGTGTCTCCAGTTACTTATTCAATACGCGGACTTAAGCGAGGTACATTTGATATAATTTTGTTTTTATTAGCGATTGTTTTAGGCTTTTACTGCGCTGATACATTCAATATATATGACTATAGTCCGGAACAGTTTCCTATCAGAATCATACTCGCTTTTATAATTGTCGCGTCGCTGAGTGGCTACTACGAGTTTTCAAGAGAAAAATACAGCAGTAAAATAATTGCTTTGAGTCAAAAGAATGAATTTTTAGCAACTATAGATCCACTCACCAACCTGCCAAACCGTCGCTATACCATGAATAAGCTTGTGGCTTTCAAAAGTGAGCTGAAAGATAATAATACTCCTTTTGTAATTTTATTAGCTGATGTAGATAATTTTAAAAAGATTAATGATCAATTCGGCCATGATTTTGGCGATGAAGCACTTATTCAGTTAGCTAAAACCTTTGATAAAAGTATTCCAAAAAATGCGATTGCATCACGTTGGGGCGGAGAGGAGTTTTTAATTGTTATTCCAGATGCAACAGTTGAGCAGGGGGAGCAAGTTGCAGAAAAAATCCACAACACCCTTAAAGCTTCAGTTGTGAGCTTATTTTCAGATAGTACCAATATTACGCTAAGCATTGGTGTTATCTCTGCAAGTGCCGAACGCTCAATTGATCTTGATATCAAGCGTGCTGATGAACTACTTTATAAAGCAAAAGCGCAAGGTAAAAACAGAACGTGTTCTTCTTAAAAGTTTATCTACTTTAATCCATTGAAAACGAATCAAGTGATGGCTTTATTCTAGCCTTTCTGCGCTTTACGCTCATGTAACACATTGCATTACAGACAATCTGCATTGTAATTAATAGCCAATAACTTATGCCTAAGTCACTTAGGTTATTTACTTTTTCGCTAGTAAAGTAATAGGCTACAGCGATTATCTGAAGAACTAAAAAGCTATTTAAAAACCTCAGTAAACGCTGTTTAAAGTAAGTATGCTTATATTTACTAAAAATAATTAAACAGCTGCTTAGCGCTAATAAAAACCAACTTAAAATGATACAAAAATTAACTAAAGTACTGTGCATTATTTAATCCTTCAAAGCTCTATTAACCAATATTAGGCATGGGCCATTATTAGTTCTTTAGCATTCGCTTTAGCTGTTTTACTGATATTATCACCACCAAGTAAGCGAGCTATTTCATTAATACGACCATCTTTATTCAAAGGCAGCATATGAGTGAACGTTTCGCCTTGTGCTATTTCTTTAGCTACAAAAAATTGTTGGTGTGCGCTACTAGCAACCTGCGGTAAATGGGTAACACAAATCACTTGAGTAGACTTACCTAACTGGCGCAATAGTTTGCCTACGGCTGATGCTGTAGGGCCAGAAATACCTACATCAACTTCATCAAAAATAAGCGTTGGGGTTGTTACTTTTTGGGCAATAATTACCTGTATAGCAAGGCTAATTCGCGAAAGCTCACCACCTGAGGCTACTTTAGCTAACGGCTGAAGTGGCTGCCCCGGATTAGTTGATACTAAAAACGACACATTATCGTACCCTAAGCTATTAGGTGCGCGGCTACTCTCTTGAGTTAAAGCTATTTCAAATACACCGTTTTCCATCGATAAATTAGCCATGCTTTCACTTATTAGTGTGTTAAGTGTATTCGCATACTCATAGCGACTTTTACTTAGTTCATCGGCAGCTTGCTTATAACTAAGTAACGCGCTTTCTATTTCTGACTCTAGTTGCTCCAGACGATTACTATTATTACTTATTGACTCAAGCTCCTGAGCAATCGATTGATGAAACTCAACTAGCTGCTGTGGTTTTATGTGATGCTTACGCGCTAAATCCATCGCACCGCTTAGTCTATTTTCTACTTCACCTAAACGAGCAGGATCTAAATCTGCTTGCTCAGTATAATTTCGAACTTCACGGCTTGCTTCTTCAACTTGTACTGCGGCTTCACTAAGGAGGGCTGCTACGCCTGCTAAGCTTTCGTCGTATTGAGCCAGCTCAGCGAATTGTTGGGCACTGTGCTGCAGCATTGAACAAGCATTTTGTTCATCACTTTCATATAAGTATTGTAATTCACGTTGGCACGATTCTAATATTGTTTGGCTGTTACTAAGTTTGTAATGCTCGGCCTCAATTAAATCAAACTCACCTTCTTGTAAGGCAAACTCATCGAGCTCTGCAACTTGGTATTCTAACAATTGTTTTTGCGCTGCTTGTTGCTGCTGTTGTTGCTCTAAATGTTTAAATTCTTTTTGTAAGTTAGCAAACTGTTTATAGTTGTTATTTACATCATTTACTAAGTGGTGATGCCCTGCGTAGGCATCTAAAAGCTGTAACTGATGCTCAGCTTTTAATAAGTGTTGGTGGGCATGTTGTCCATGAATGGATATTAAATATTGACCAAGTTCTTTTAATTGTGATGCGGTAACGGCACTGCCATTAATGTAGCTTTTACTGCGTCCATTTTTGCAAACAACACGACGTAATAAACATTCATTATCGTCATTGTTTAGCATATGTTGCTCTAAAAACGATTGAGCTAGCGGTAAATCTGTTAGGTCAAATTGAGCGCACACTTCTGCTTTATCAGAGCTTGGGCGCACTGCTGATGCTTCCGCTCGTTCACCTAAACATAATGATAGCGCATCAATAGCAATAGATTTACCAGCACCTGTCTCGCCAGTGATCGCGGTCATACCGCTGCGCCATTCTGTGCTTAAATTACTAACAATTGCAAAATTTTTAACTTCTAAACCAATTAACATACTGTTTATCCATCCAGTCAATTAACTGTTAATTTATACAGTGTTTTGGTTTTTTGCAAATTAATTTTTTATTATTTATGCAACGCTTACATCTTGAGTAAATTGTGTATCAGAAGTTTTTGGAGAGGTATCAATTTGATCATCAACAATATCAGTAGCTTGTATGATGTCTTCGGTTTTAAGTAGCCCGATAAGTGGAGGTAAAGTATTTAGGTAAAAACTCTTATTGTATAAAATTCCTTGCTGAGGTAACTCAGATACAAAGTACTGTATATTATCAATCAATGGCTGGATTATATTCGTTTGATTAGTTTTAATTAACTCGTTGGACAACGTATTAATTAGTAGGTCAGCGGTATCTTCAAGTTGTTGCAAATTCTCGTCTGTATGCGATTGCACAACAAAAAAATTATTTACAATAGCTTGAATACGAGGAACGTATTTTGGGCGAATTATTTTAGCATCAAGAAGATTATTAAGCTTTGCTTTAAGGCGTGAATTTACATGCGAAACACGTTCATTAAATAGCTTTTTTCTAGCTTCGATTGCTTTTTTGCGATTACTCTCAATTTTGAGGTAACTGTATAAAAGTGTAATTAATAGCAGTAAAGCAAAGAATACTACATAAGTCATTGCTACTCGTTCCTAAATTATTTGATTATTATTTTAAGCCGCCATTTTGCTTTATAGTACTAAATTTGGCAATAAAATTAGTACAAACGACTACCCCAATTTAGTTTTGTACGTAAAACGTTGTAGTACGAGTAATTTTTTGGATGAATTAAGCGCAATTGTTTATCCGCTTTTTTAATTACTACCTCATCGCCGGGTAATACGGCAAGCACAACATGGCTGTCGCAACTTACCTGTAGGCTATCTGTATTTTCTAGGCTTAGCTTTAAGCGTACTTCGTTATCGGCATCGACCACTAAAGGTCTGCTAGATAAGGTATGAGGAAACATAGGCACTAACGATATTGCATTTAGCTCTGGCGTTAAAATTGGCCCGCCACCTGAAAGTGAATATGCCGTAGAGCCAGTAGGGGTTGATACTATTAAACCGTCAGAGCGCTGAGAAAACACAAAGTCATTATTTATAAAAGCTTCAAACTCAATCATATGCGCTACTTTATCGGCATGAAGTACCGCCTCGTTAACGGCAGAATTTGCACTCTTTAATTCGTTGTGGCGATATACTTCTACTTCTAATAAAAAGCGTTTTTCTTCAAGGTACTCACCACTGAGGACTTGCTCTAAGCTCGCTTCAAACCCTTCAGGGTTTAAATCAGTTAAAAAGCCAAGGTTACCTCTATTTACTCCAATTACAGCAATGTTAAAGCGCGCAAGCACGCGTGCAGCACCAAGCATGTTACCGTCACCGCCTACAACAATAGCTAAATCGGCTTGTTCTCCTAAGTCGACTAACTTAACAAGTTTGTCATGCGGGATATCGTCTAATTGACTCCCTGTGCGTTTTTCTACTATTACCTCAAAACCAAGCGCAAGTAAAAATGTATGTAAGCGCTGAAGGGTAGCAGCGGCTCCCGGGTGATTAGGTTTGCCAATTAGGCCTATGGTATTAAAAGGAGAGTCCATAATGTACGCACAAAAAGATTTAATAATTGTAGAGTAACTCAAAACAGAAGTGTTTGAAAATACAGATTATAGCAATATTATAAACCTTCAATTTTATTCGCAGTCAGTTAACTGCACGACTTGAAAAACAACTAAACGCCCCGATATCTCTTTCATGCAACAAGATGTAGATACCATGAAACTAAACTCACGAGATCAGCAAATTTTTTCAGCTGTTATGAACATGTACTGTAATGGTGAAGGCTTGCCTGTTCCATCAACAAAAATTGCCAAGCTCAAAGGCATGGCAGTATGCTCGGCTACGGTTCGTAATGCTATGGCTCGCTTAGAAAAAGTGGGGCTATTGTATTCACCTCATACATCTGCAGGACGAGTGCCCACAAATGAAGGGTTTGATTATTGGTTTGATGAGTTTTTTCCACTCGCTGACATTGCTAATTATTGGCAACCAGAGCAATCACAACTCGTTGAACTAGCACATGGTTTGAGCCAAAAATACCAAATATGTTGTTGTGTTGGTTTACCACAAGCCAGCTCGCAGCAAGTGTTTAGAGTAGAAGTGCTTGATTTTGATTCTACCGACTGGCTTATTCTATTAATAGACAGGGCTGGGCAGAGCCACAACATTTGTATTGATAAACCTCATGATTCGTCAGATTCTGTTCGTTATCAGTTTGCAACATGGTTGAACACCGTATTTAGCCAACAAACTCTTATGGAGGGTTTGTATCGTATGCAGGCGATGGCAAATACAGCGCCTCGAAATTGTCATGATTCGCTTAATCAATGGACGCGACAGCTAAGTCAAAAATTAGGCTCAGATAATAGTATTGTAGTTGGCGAAAATTACCTCTATAAACAAATCGATTGTGAGCAAAGTTTAAATATTGGTGTTTCGTTTTTAAATTATGTAGAAGATAAACTCGCTTTTAAAAACGGTGTATCGGTACTTAATAGCGAAAAATTGCCTTTTACTGAGTGTGATGAATTGATCGTAATAAGCGTGCCGTACTTTCAAAATCAAGAATACCAAAGCCGCTTTTGTATAATTTGCCCTAAATCAGCGCAAATCGAAGAAATAATTCGAGAATTTAAATTAATTGAGGCATCTAACTCTTGAATCTTTTTATTCAATCCCCATAATTACCGCAGTTGTAAAGAATTGGAGCACGTATTTTATGTCTGAGCAGACACAAAACCCTGAGCAAGAAGTAGAATTAAACGAAGAAATTTCTAAAATGCAGGCTGATGTAGAAGCAGCAGTAGAAGCCGCTGATCAACATGCAGAAGAAGAGCAAAGCCCTGAAGCAGAAATAGCTATGCTATATGCAGAGCTTGAAGCTGCTAAACAAACTATTGCTGATCAAAAAGATGGTGTTGTTCGTGCTGCAGCAGACGTAGACAACATTCGTCGTCGTGCAGCACAAGATGTAGAAAAAGCGCATAAGTTTGCACTAGAAAAATTTGCTAACGAATTACTACCTGTAATTGATAATCTTGAGCGTGCTATTGAGTTTTCTGATAAAGAAAATGAGACTTTAAAGCCGTTGCTTGAAGGTATCGATATGACAGTTAAAAGCTTTAACGATGCTGTTGCAAAGTTTGGTGTTGAAATTGTAAACCCTCAAGGTGAGCAGTTTAATCCAGATTTTCATCAAGCAATGTCAATTCAACCAAGTAACGATGTAACACCTAATACAGTACTTGCTGTTATGCAAAAAGGTTACACATTGAATGGTCGTTTATTACGCCCTGCAATGGTTATGGTTTCTAAAGCTGCTGATGCTTAATTGAATTATTAGTTTTAAAAAATGCCTCATATTGAGGCATTTTTTTTGTCTTTTTTATAGTGAATTAACTGTACGAGCATAGTAAGCAAAACAGCGCTGAACATTAAACTTGAAAACGGCACTGCGCTTTTTGCATGCATAATAGCGAGTAGTGGGCCAACTAATGCGCCACTGCCAAAACGAAGTGTGCCAATTACGGCCGTTGCCGTGCCTGTGTTTTTTTCAAACTTCATTAATATTAGCGAGTCAGCATTACTTGCAGTGACGCCTAAGCTCATCATTAATGGCGCAATAGCAGCCACAATATAATAAAGTGATAAATGCAATAAGCTAAATGTTAACAAAGCCAGCCCCGATACTAATCCAAATGTAAGCCCAATATAGAGCATTTTTCGAGAGCCCAGCCTTGGTACAATTCGCGTATTTAAAAAGTTACCAAACATCAGCGCCATTACGTTAAAGGCAAATAACACACCAAATAACTGTTCTGACACTTCATATAAATCTAAATAAATAAATGGTACTGAGGTCAAAAAGCAAAAAAATCCAAACGATACAAACATAGAACTGAGTATGTCGGCACGTGCATCTTTATTACTGAGTACTGTTTTATAGCTATCAAAAAATAGAGCGAGACCCTTTTTTTCGTTTTTGTGAATAGGAATATCAATTAGATACACTTGCACAAACGCCAATATTAAAAAGCTATACCCAGCAAGAACCAAAAATATGGTTGACCAAACAGAAAATCCTAAAATAAACGAGCCAACAGAGGGGGCAACTAACGGCGCTACCATCATAATCATCGACACATACGACATTCCCTTAGCTGTATTTTGCTGATAAATATGGCGAATAATACCCGGTACTACTACCGTTGCTGCCGCTCCCGTAAATGCTTGCACTGCTCGAAGAGTCCAAAAAGCATGGATTTCGGTGGTAAATGCCAGTGCAAGTGAGCTTGCACCAAATAAGGTTAAGCCGATACGTGCAAGCTTACGGCGGCCAATTTGATCGGCAATGGGGCCAAAAAATAGCATCCCTAATGAATAGCCTGCTAAGTAAATACTCAACGATATTTGTACATTGGGCATATTAGTGTGTAAATCGTTTGCAATTACCAGCATGGCAGGTAAGTACATATCTATCGCCAATGGCGTAATCGCCACGATACTGGCTAATAAAGGCAATAAAATACGGGTATTAAAAGACGAGGCTGAGGCGTCCATGTGTAAACTCAACAATCACTAAAAACAAGGGTTATAGTGTAACAGGGCATTGTATTTGGATAAACTTAGTTTGCCCGCTAAGTTTATCGTCATATTGCTTTTTTTTTAATATAACGGTACATAAAGCAAATATTTTAAATTGGTACTGTGTTTGCTATTCTACAAGCAATAAAAAATTCATTACTTAAGAGAATTATCATGAAAAAACTAGTACTTGCAGTATTAGCGACAGCCGTTTTAGCCGGTTGTAAAACGTCACCAACAGGACGTACTCAAATAGCGCTTTACTCAGATCAACAAATGAGTGAAATGGGTACTGCTAGCTTTGCAGATATGAAAAAAAGCCAACCAATTAATAAAGATGCTAAAACAAATTCTTATGTAAATTGTATTGCTGAAAAAGTAGTCGCTGTATTACCAAAAGAATACGCGTCGCAAAATTGGGAAGTAGTAGTATTTGAAGATGAATCTGCTAACGCTTTTGCACTACCTGGTGGTTACATTGGGGTTCATACGGGCTTACTAAAAATAGCCACCAATCAAGACCAACTAGCAACAGTACTAGGGCACGAAGTAGGGCACGTAATTGCTGAGCATTCTAATGAGCGTGTTTCACAAAGCTCTATTTTAGATACCGGTATGCAGCTTGGTAGTGCTGCACTTGAAATGGGTAATATTCAATACCGTAACGAAATTATGCAAGGCTTAGGTTTGGGCGCACAATATGGAGTTGTTTTACCATTTAGCCGCTCTCACGAATCAGAAGCCGATACTATAGGTCTGGATTTAATGGCACAGGCGGGGTTTAATCCACAAGAGTCGGTTACACTTTGGGAAAATATGAGTGCAGCGGGCAGCGGTACAACCCCTGAGTTTTTATCTACTCACCCAGCGCCAAGTAACCGTATTAAAAATCTACAAGCGCAAATGAGTAAAGCACTTAGCGAGCAAAGCACTGCTAAAGCACAGGGTAAAAACCCACAATGCACACTGTAGTTAAGCGCTTTACTATCTGAAGTAGTGTACGTTTAGTATTAATGCGTAATTAAAATAAAACCCCTGTAAGTATTTTACCTACAGGGGTTTTATTTTAGTTTTTAAGCGTGGTTATTCAGCAGCAAGTGCTTGTTTAAATACATTTTTAAAGCGTTCGAAATCTTCAATGTGCGGCAGGTGCCCTAAATTATCCAGTTCAAATAATTGTGCGTCAGGGATAAGTGTTGCAGCGTGTTTGCCTAATTTATCATATCGACCAAGCTCGTAATCAACACCGTCTTTTTTCCAGTTACGGCCAGGGCCGGTTCTATCGCGTGTACCAATAATTAATTTAACCGGTACTGCTAAATCTTTAAATTCGGTTATTACAGGTTGAGTGAAAATCATATCGTATGTTTTTGCATTTACCCATGCCATTTGTTCTTTATCTGGGCCTTGTATTTGCCCTGTTATAAAGTCGGTTAGGGCTGAATATGTGGTATTCCACTTACCATCGTAGTAATTTTTTTGTTGGTATTTTCTTACGCCTTCTGGCGTTTTTGAAAATTCGTTTTTATAGAAAAAATTTGTATCTTTGTAATCAACATACTGCAGGTAGTTTTCAAGCCCAATAGGGTTAAGTAAAATTAATTTACTAGTTGTGTTTGGGTACATTAGTGCAAAACGACTCGCTAGCATCCCACCCATAGAGTGCCCTAATACAATTGACTCTTTTATATTAAGTGAGTCCATTAACGCATGAGTATGATGAGCAAGAGCCGCAAATGAATACTGGTAATTAGTTGGTTTAGATGATTTTCCAAAACCAATTTGATCAGGAATTAATACGCCGTAGCCTAAAGATTGCAGGTATTGCGCAGTGGTAGTCCAGTAATCTGCATTAAAATTTTTGCCGTGCATAAGCGTCACTGTAGGCATGTCGGATTTGGTAGGCTTTAAGTAAATATACGCCATTTTAAGGGACTGTTTTTGTGATTCAATGTTAAAGTAATTTACTTTAAAGTCGTACTGATAACTGCTTAAAAGTGCATCATAAGAAAGTGAAGAGGTATCTTGCGTTGTGCTCGCTAATGCATTGTTTGTTAATAACAATAAAGTAGAAAAGCAAATAACTTTAATCGACGACATTTGGTTACTCCAATTAAGGACAAATAATATGAGCTCTAATATATAAAACTCAGAATAATTCATTATAGTAACCAAACATTAAGTACTATTCAATTGAGGCTTTGTCATGCTCAACGTTGTTTAATTTGGAGATGAAAAAAGCGAAGCTAAAATAGAGCTTCGCTTATTAATGTAGGGTAAAACGAGTATCGTTAAAGCTTAAAACGTCCACTCAATATGGATTTGTGGCACTGACTCAGTGACTTCAGTACCTAGTTTATTGTGCCAGTATTGTAATTCCATACCCAACAGTAGTGTGTTTTCTTTCATTTGAAGAGCGTGGCCCATATCCCATACTAAAATAGGCTGTGCGAGTATCCACGCCTCTACATCGTTACCAAATTCATCTTCACGTTCTGCAATGTATTCAGCGTGGCCTTTAAAGCTAAATTTTTGTGAGCCAATATTAAAAGGGTATTCAAAGGCAACATCAAGCATCCAGCTATTTGTTTCAATAGGAGCCCCGCCTTTTGCTACACCTTCACTATCGTCAATGTAAGCTGTGAATAGCGTTTGAAAAAAGTTAAACCCAGGTACATCCCAGCTTAATTTAACACCAGGCAAGTATTTCATTACTTTAGCGTCGCCAGCAACGTTAATACCACCGGTAAGGCCAACATCTAATAATGCGCCTGCGCCAATTTTTTCGCCGCTAATGGCCGATAAGCTTACCGTTGAATACCACTCACCATAAAAATCAGCATCTTGGTAACCATCATCGGTATCGTCTTTACTGTAATCGATAAAAAAGAAGTTATCGCCGTAATCGTAACCCGATGCATGTTGAACCGAGTAAACAGTGGTGTTTGACTCTTGCTCAGTAAATGGGTTTTTTTGGTCGCCATTATTAATATGTAGTGCTGTGCTGCTCCAATTAGCCGCAAAAGCAGAAGACGATAAAGCAATTGATGTAAAAGTAACGAGAGGAAGTAATTTTTTAAATTTCATATCTGTATTTAACTATAATTTTAGTGACACGCGAAGGCGCGCATTATAGCAAAAGTGATTGATATGTAGAGTATTATTTTAACATATGTTGCAGCTTACTTATTAAGCTGCAACATAGTGTCGGTGTTTAAATTATGCTTTATTGCGGCGTAAGCAAATAACTGCAATGGCTGTAAATGCTAAAATAAAACAGTAATAAGAAGACGTTGATACTTCCCACGGGCTAATTTTAAACGTAGCACCTAATAACAATGCTTGGGCACCGTATGGCAATGAACCCTGTGTTACACAGGCAAATATATCAAGTAAACTGGCAGAGCGTTTACCGCTTATTTCACCGTCATCTGCTAGCTTTTTAGCAATAGGACCCGCGACAATAATAGACACTGTGTTATTAGCAATACATATATTACTTGTTAAAACTAACGCAGCGATACCTAATTGATCTGCCACTTTACGGTGCCATTTTGCAATGATTTTAGTAATCGCTTGAATTTTTTGAGCAATGTAATCAAGGCCACCATTAATACGAATAAATTCAGATAAGCCACCAATAAACATAGAAAGTAAAAATATTTCCTGCATATCAGTAAAGCCTTTGTAAATGTCTTTTACAAAGCTTGCGCCTTCGTAACTACCGGTAAAGCCCATTAATGCGGCAAAAATAATACCGCTAAACAACACTACAAATACGTTCAAGCCGGCAACTGCTAACACTAAAATAAAGGCATAAGGAAGTACTAACCAAATATCATAGTCTTTAGTTTCAACTACTTGTGCAGCAGGTGTTAAATAAAACAACAGGGCGATTGTTAGAATGGCTGCAGGGACTGCAATTTTAAGATTTTCTTTAAACTTGTCTTTCATTTCACAGCCCTGCGTGCGCGTAGCTGCAATAGTGGTGTCTGAAATAATAGATAAGTTATCGCCAAACATAGCGCCAGATACAATCGTACCGGCCATTAATGCTGGATCTATACCCGTTTTAATTGATACCGCATAAGCGATAGGGCCAATGGCGCCAATCGTACCCATTGACGTTCCCATTGCAGTAGAAACAACGGCCGCAATTAAAAACAAACCAGGGAGCAATAACGAAGGTGGAATAAGCGATAAGCCTGCATTTACTACCGCATCTACACCACCGGTTGCACTTGCCACAGCCGAAAAAGCACCTGCAAGTAAGTAGATTAAACACATGGTAATAATATTGTTGTGTCCGGCACCTTTAATAAAGGTCTCTACACATTGGTTTACCGTGCCTTTATTTAAAATAAACGCAAGCATGATGGCGGGCAATATAGCAACAGGTGCAGGTAGTTGGTAAAAAGCATAATCAACCCCTTGCGATTGCAAATACAAACCTGAGCCTAAAAATAGCGCTACAAAGGTAAGTAGGGGAAGTAAAGAAAGTATTGCTTTGTTTTTATTAAATGATGGCTGCATCATAATCCTCATAACCAGTAAAATTTATCACAGCCAAAACTCCTCTTTTAGCTGAATTTAGCAGTACAACTTTTTATTTTAAAAAGTTGTTAGCCGCAGCGTCCGCAAGCCAAAGACCAAATCGACGCGAAAGAGAAGTTTAAATGTATAGATGGCTAAAGTAAACTGGTATTGTTATTATTATTAAATTAAAAGGTCACCTGACTATTGCATGACTTTTAGATAATATCTATAAAGCAACGCGATTTTCAGCGATTAATATTTATCCAACTGCATAAAAATACCCACCTGCGTATTTTGCAATGTCCGGATATATAGCTAATAAACGGATTCAAATTAAATTAGGTAAAAACCATGACTACAAATCGAATAGGTGTTTTTGGTGCTAACGGCAGAATGGGCTTAGCCCTATTAGAAGCCGCGACAATTAAAGAGCAAACACAACTTACAGGCGCATATGTTCGTAGTGGTTCATCGCTATTGGGCATTAATGTAAATCAAGTAAATAGCGCAGCCGATAACAGTGTTAGCTTTAGCGACGAAAGTACAATAGATGATGTAGATGTTTTAATCGACTTTACGCTGCCAGCGGGTATGAAAAACCATTTAAAAACAGCTGTTGCACAAAAAATTCCTATGGTAATTGGCACAACAGGTTTAACAAATGATGATATGTCGCTATTACACGATGCCGCTAAACATATCCCTATTGTATTTGCGCGAAATTACAGCGTAGGTGTCAATGTATTACTTAACCTTGTGCAAACTGCAGCGACTAAATTTGGTGACGATTTAGATATCGAAATATTTGAAGCGCATCACCGTTATAAAATAGATGCACCATCGGGTACTGCACTGGCAATAGGTGAGTCAATCGCGCAAGCGAAAGGCTGGGATCACGACGAGGTTGCGGTATATGACCGAAGCCAAGTAGAAACAGCGAAATCTCAAAATGAGATTGGTTATTCTGTCCTAAGAGGGGGCGATATAGTAGGTGAACATACCGCATACTTCGCTACAATGGGCGAAAGGCTTGAATTAACACATAAAGCAAGTTCGAGAATGACGTTCGCTCTAGGTGCTATAAGGGCTGCAAGCTGGTTAAAAAACAAACCTGCTGGACTTTATGATATGCAAGATGTGCTAGATCTTAAGTAGTTTAGTTACTATTTTAACTGTTTGGGTCTAATTTCACCTACAGTGACTTATTTGTAACAATTAACCAAATAATGTTAGACCTAAATAGCAACTTCATGTAATATGCAGCCAATTTGCCAAAAATTACTAAATGCGTGTTTCCAATTATACCCAAGTGGCTAGTAAATCCAGGGTTTCAGTGGGAATGAAAATAGTTTTAGGCAAGAAAAATGATTGAAGGTTGAATGCTTTACATCTGCATCATTTAAGACTGCGTAAAACAATTTAAGCTCACAAAAATCTGGTTTTGACGATCCCTCTGGGTATTGGCGGGGTGTTAAGCAATTGCTTACTCCCGTTTTTTACTGTTAGGAGGTTTAACTTGACTAAATCCGCTCTGTTAGTCCTAGAAGACGGCACAGTGTTTCGCGGTACTGCAATCGGCGCTGACGGCATGTCAGTCGGTGAAGTGGTATTCAATACGTCTATGACTGGTTATCAAGAAATTTTGACTGATCCATCATACGCGGAACAAATCGTAACTTTGACGTACCCACATATCGGTAATACGGGTACCAACAGCGAAGACGAAGAAGCGAATCAAATTTGGGCTAAAGGCCTAGTGATCCGTGATTTGCCACTGCTAGCAAGTAACTTTCGTAACGAGCAATCGTTAGATGATTACTTAAAAGAACGTAATATTTTAGGTATTGCGGACATCGACACCAGAAAGCTAACTCGAATTTTGCGTGATAAAGGCGCACAAAACGGGTGTATTGTTGCCGGTGACGAGCTAGACGAAAATAAAGCGTTACAAGCCGCGCAAGCCTTCCCAGGCTTAAAAGGTATGGATTTAGCAAAAGTTGTCTCAACCAAGGAAAATTTTGAGTGGTGCGAATCAAGCTGGACATTAGGTGAAGGATTTAAAACCCTTGACGCTGCTGATGAAAAGTTTCATGTTGTTGCCTACGACTTCGGTGTAAAACGTAATATTTTACGTATGCTTGTAGACCGTGGTTGTAAACTTACAGTAGTACCAGCGCAAACTTCTGCCGCTGACGTACTTGCTTTAAACCCTGATGGTATCTTCCTATCTAATGGCCCTGGTGATCCTGAGCCATGTACTTACGCTATTGAAGCCATTCAAGCCTTTTTAGAAACCGACACACCTATTTTTGGTATCTGTTTAGGTCATCAGTTATTAGCCCTTGCCTCAGGTGCTAAAACAGAAAAAATGAAATTTGGCCACCACGGTGGTAACCACCCAGTTAAAGACCTAGACCGTAATGTAGTTATGATCACAGCTCAAAACCATGGTTTTGCAGCTCAAGAATCAAGCCTACCAAGTACGCTTCGTGCCACGCATAAATCGTTATTTGATGGAACGCTTCAAGGTATTCATCGTACTGATAAGCCTGCGTTTAGCTTCCAGGGTCACCCTGAAGCAAGTCCAGGTCCACACGATGCAGCACCATTATTTGACCACTTCATCGATTTGATGCAAGCGCGTAAACACTAATTTAACTGGAGTAATAATGCCAAAACGTACCGACATAAAAAGCATTCTTATCTTAGGCGCAGGCCCAATTGTAATTGGTCAAGCTTGTGAATTTGACTACTCTGGTGCTCAAGCGTGTAAAGCACTTAGAGAAGAAGGCTATAGAGTTATATTAGTTAACTCAAACCCTGCAACTATCATGACCGATCCTGAAATGGCCGATGCTACCTACATCGAACCAATTCACTGGGAAGTGGTAGAAAAAATTATTGAAAAAGAAAAGCCAGATGCAGTACTGCCTACAATGGGTGGTCAAACAGCATTAAACTGTGCACTTGATTTAGACAAGCACGGTGTGTTGGCTAAGCACGGCGTTGAGCTAATTGGCGCAACGGCGGATGCAATCGACAAAGCAGAAAACCGTGAACGCTTTGACGTAGCAATGAAAAACATTGGCCTTGAATGTCCTCGTGCTGAAATTGCTCACTCAATGGAAGAAGCTAAAGATACAATGAGCCGAATTGGCTTACCATGTATCATTCGTCCTTCTTTCACCATGGGTGGCACCGGTGGCGGTGTTGCTTACAACATGGAAGAGTTTGAAGAAATTTGTGAGCGCGGTTTAGACTTATCGCCAACAAACGAATTATTGATTGATGAATCACTGATTGGTTGGAAAGAGTACGAAACAGAAGTTGTACGTGATAAAAACGATAACTGTATTATTGTTTGTACCATTGAAAACTTTGACCCTATGGGTGTTCACACTGGCGATTCAATCACCGTTGCACCAGCGCAAACGCTAACCGACAAAGAATACCAAATTATGCGTAACGCCTCTATGGCGGTATTACGTGAAATTGGTGTAGAAACTGGCGGTTCTAACGTGCAGTTTGGTATTAATCCTGAAGATGGCCGTATGGTTATCATTGAGATGAACCCACGCGTATCACGTTCATCTGCACTTGCATCAAAAGCAACGGGTTTCCCAATTGCTAAAATTGCTGCAAAGCTAGCAGTAGGTTACACGCTTGACGAGCTTCAAAACGATATTACTGGCGGTAAAACTCCAGCGTCTTTTGAGCCTTCAATCGATTACGTTGTAACAAAAATTCCTCGCTTTAACTTTGAAAAATTTGCCGGTGCTAACGATCGCTTAACTACGCAAATGAAATCGGTTGGCGAAGTAATGGCGATTGGTCGTAACCAACAAGAATCATTACACAAAGCATTACGTGGTCTTGAAGTGGGTGCAACAGGTTTTAACCCAATAGTTGCACTTGATGACCCTAAAGCGAAAGAAAAAATCATCCGCGAATTACGCGAGCCAGGTGCTGAGCGTATCTGGTACATTGCCGATGCAATGCGCCATGGTATGAGCGTTGATGATGTTTATGAGCTGACTAAAGTTAATCGCTGGTTCTTAGTACAAATAGAAGATATTTTAAAAGACGAAGCAAAAATTGGTGAAGTAGGTATGGCTGGTTTAAATGCCGACTTCCTACGTAAACTTAAACGCAAAGGTTTCGCAGATCCACGTATAGCTGAAATTGCTGGTGTATCTGAAGCTGAAATTCGTAAAAAACGTCACCTATTAAACATCGTGCCAGTATACAAGCGTGTTGATACGTGCGCCGCAGAATTTAGCTCAGACACAGCTTACATGTACTCATCTTACGATGAAGAGTGTGAAGCAAACCCAACAGATAAAGACAAAATCATGGTTATTGGTGGCGGTCCTAACCGTATCGGCCAAGGTATTGAATTTGATTACTGTTGTGTACATGCCTCGCTTGCGCTTCGCGAAGACGGTTATGAAACCATTATGGTTAACTGTAACCCTGAAACGGTTTCTACTGATTACGATACATCTGATAGACTATACTTTGAGCCAATTACACTTGAAGACGTACTCGAAATCGTACGTGTTGAAAAGCCAAAAGGCGTTATCGTGCAGTACGGTGGTCAAACACCACTTAAATTAGCACGTGAGCTTGAAGCGAATGGTGTGCCAGTAATTGGTACTTCACCTGATGCGATTGACCGTGCAGAAGACCGCGAACGTTTCCAACAACTTGTTGAGCGTTTGAACTTACTTCAGCCAGAAAATGCAACAGTAACTTCAACTGAAGAAGCACTACTTAAATCAGTCGAAATTGGTTTTCCACTAGTTGTACGTCCGTCGTATGTACTAGGTGGTCGTGCAATGGAAATTGTATATGATGAAGACGACTTACGTCGCTACATGACCGAAGCTGTATCTGCATCAAACGAAGCACCTGTATTACTTGACCGTTTCTTAGATAACGCAATTGAAGTTGACGTTGACGCAATTTGCGACGGCGAGCAAGTAATTATTGGCGGTATCATGGAGCACATTGAGCAAGCCGGTGTTCACTCTGGTGACTCAGCATGTTCATTACCAGCACATTCTTTATCGCAAGAAGTGCAAGATGTAATGCGCAAGCAAGTAACAGATATGGCGCTTGAGCTTGGTGTTGTTGGCTTAATGAATACACAGTTTGCTGTAAAAGATGGCAAAGTGTACTTAATTGAAGTTAACCCGCGTGCCGCACGTACTGTACCGTTTGTATCAAAAGCAACCGGTGTAGCGCTTGCAAAAGTGGCCGCTCGTTGTATGGCGGGTCAGTCTTTGGCAAGCCAAGGTATTACTAAAGAAGTGATCCCTCCTTATTACAGCGTTAAAGAAGTTGTTTTACCATTTGCTAAGTTTCAGGGTGTGGATCCAATTCGTGGCCCTGAGATGCGCTCAACGGGTGAAGTGATGGGTGTTGGTGATACTTTCGCCGAAGCATTCGCAAAAGCACAATTAGGTGCAAGCAACACTTTACCACGCGGTGGTCGCGCGTTATTATCTGTTCGTAATAGCGATAAGCCACGCATTGTTGAATTAGCCAAGATTATGACCGACTTAGGTTTTGAACTTGACGCAACGGGTGGCACGGCACAAGCTCTTGAAGAAGCTGGCATTGAAGTACGACGTGTAAACAAAGTATATGAAGGCCGCCCGCATATTCTTGATTATATCAAGAATAAAGAGTACAGCTATATCGTTAATACCACCGAAGGTCGCCAAGCGATCGAAGATTCGAAGGTGTTACGTCGTGGTGCATTGCAAAATAAAACCAACTATACGACAACCTTGAACGCGGCTTTTGCTAACTGTACTGCTAACAAAGCAGATGACCGTAGTAAAGTAACGTCAGTTCAAGAGCTACACCTGCGATTGAACTAAGGAAATGTGCCAAGGCCAACTAGGGCCTTGGTGTTAAGTGAGAAAAGTATGCAATCAATTCCGATGACAGTTCGTGGCGCAGATTTACTGCGCAAAGAGCTTAACGAATTAAAAACAGTTACCCGTCCAAAAATTATCGCCGACATTGCTGTTGCGCGTGAACACGGTGACTTAAAAGAAAACGCTGAGTACCACGCTGCACGTGAGCAACAGGGTTTTTGTGAAGGTCGTATTCAAGAAATTGAAGCTAAACTTTCAAATGTTCAGATAATCGACGTAACTAAAATGCCAAATACGGGCAAAGTTATTTTTGGTACCACAGTAACTATAGTAAATGTAGATACAGATGCTGAAGTAAAATATCGTATTGTAGGCGATGATGAAGCAGATATTAAAAACAACTTAATTTCTGTTAATTCACCGATTGCACGTGGCTTAATTGGTAAACAAGTAGACGATGCAGTGTCTATCCAAACGCCAAAAGGTATCGTTGAGTACGAAATCATTGAAGTTGAGTATCTTTAACGCATAACTCACTTTAACGTTTTAAATAAAAACCGATGTATTTACATCGGTTTTTTTATGCCTTAAATAAATCACTATACTGATAAGGGTGTTCATATTGCATAAAGAGTGAGCATGATGATATAGGTACATAATCACTTCATTAAAAGGAACACTCAATGGCTAATATACTTTACCCAGCGCCTTTAAAAATAGGTTCTAAAATTGCTATTTGCTCGCTTTCATCTGGGCTAAAAGAAAAGTATCACGGACGATTAGATATTGTTATAAATGGACTAAAACAACGAGGGTATAATGTTGTTGAAGGCGAGTTTTTACGTCAAAACAAACCACGTGAACAGCTTAATGCTAAAGCGCATGCTAAGCAGCTAATGGGTTTTTTATTAGATGATGAAATAGATGCGATTATGCCGCCAATGGGTGGTGAGCTGGCAATGGAAATACTGCCACTACTTGATTTTAACGCCATTAAAGAAGCAAAGCCTAAGTGGTTAGTTGGTTTTTCTGATGTGAGTACTATTGCATGTGCACTCACTGCTAAGTGCCAATGGGCAACCCTCCACAGCGCCAATCTTATGCAGTTACACCCAGATGAAAAAAATCCGTACAGCTTACAAATATTTGAAACTCTGACCTACGAAGCCGGTAGTAAGTTTGAGCAAGGTCCTTCTTCTTTATACCAAAAAAATAAGCCTAATTACGCGCAAAACCCGAACGAATTACTCAGCCCGAGTGAGCCCACAAACTGGCAATGTTTAAACTACACAGATAAACGTACCATAGAAATGTCTGGTCGGTTATTTGGTGGGTGTTTAGATACCGTAGGTTTATTGCTCGACTCGCCATTTTTAGCGCTGCATGAGTTTAAAAAGAACAGTGCGCCCGAAGGGCTTATTTTATACCTCGAAAACTCAGAACTTACACCAACAACCGTTGCACGATTTTTACTGTCATTAAAATTAGCCGGTATATTTGATGATATCAATGGCTTGGTTTTAGGGCGAAGTGAAATAACACAAGGTCATTACGATGCCTTTGATTATCGCCATGCGTTAGATGTAGCGCTAGGTGGGTGTTTATTTCCTGTAATTTTTGATGCGGATATAGGGCACGTTCAACCTAACTTAAATTTGGTAAATGGTGCTACCTGTACGCTAGTTGCTGATATAAACGAAGGTATAGTAGATCGCGCATCGTTAAATATTCAACTTTCGTAGTTTTTATCGCATTTAGTTTTGAAAAACAAATAAGTACAGGCGTATAATGTGCCTGCAGTAAGTGCTAATGCTTACTGTAAATTCTCAGGGCGGGGTGAAATTCCCCACCGGCGGTATGTTTAATGTTACTTGTAACTCAAACGAGCCCGCGAGCGCTTTATTTAACTTATTTTTACAGTTAAGTAAAGGTCAAGCAGATCTGGTGAGATGCCAGAGCCGACGGTTACAGTCCGGATGAAAGAGAATATGGCTTATTATACTAAAACCAATTTTATTAAAGACATGACCGTTGTATCGCGTTAAGTGAGCTATTTTTCTTTGCGCTATAATTAGTCACTAATTTAATGTTATTGGTATAACAGTGTGCGCTGCATTTTGCTGCGTGCTTTTTGTTATTTTATTTAAGCTATTTTGGTAGTGATCGCTTTAAATTTAAGTGATGTATTACTGATCCTTTCACAGTCCTGAATCTATTATTTTTATTTGGAATATAATGATGATTCAGTCTCTACTTACTCAATTCGGCGAAAGCCATACCCGCGTACAAAGCGCCATCACTGCACTACAGCAAGGCCAAGGCGTACTTGTTGTTGATGATGAAAACCGTGAAAATGAAGGCGACTTTGTTTTTTCAGCTGAGCACCTAACGACTTCTCAAATGGCCGAAATGATCCGCGAAGGCAGCGGCATTGTTTGCTTATGCATGGGGGAGGAACGCATTAAACAGCTCGATTTACCGCAAATGGTAGCTAACAATACGAGTCAAAATAACACCGCTTATACAGTCACTATTGAAGCTAAGCATGGCGTAACAACAGGTGTGTCTGCTGCTGATAGAGTAACTACTATAAAAGCAGCGACAGCGGATAATGCAAAACCAAGTGATTTATCGCGCCCAGGGCATGTATTTGGTTTAAAGGCACAAACGGGTGGCGTATTAATGCGTCGCGGTCATACCGAAGCATCCGTTGATTTAATGCAACTTGCCGGCTTAAAACCATTTGGCGTAATTTGCGAACTTACTAATCCCGATGGTTCAATGGCGCGCTTACCTGAAGTGAGTGATTATGCTAATAAGCATAATATGACCGTGGTTTCTATTGAAGATTTAGTGCAATACATTCAAGCTGCGCAGCTTAAAGTAGGTTAAATTACTATTTTATCAGCCTTAGATATATTAAAAGCACGCACCTGTTGCGTGTTTTTATGGGCCTAACTTGCTCTTAAAATATAATAATCACTTGTTTTTATTTACGTTATTTAAGAAGCTTAGCGAAGGAATTGCACTTTCTGTAGCCGCTACATACAGTACTCTATAAGGAATTACCCCATTAAAATAGATTATTCTAACTATACACTTGAAGAATTGTTCGATGTAAAAGCTAATATAGATAAAGATAAATACACTGAGAATTTCAATGCATTAATGGCTGAATTTTTAAAAAGAGAAAACGAATTAAAACACTATAATGATGCGATAGAAAAAGAGGCTGAGGCTAAAAAAATATTACGAATGACCAGCTGCTCTAATAAAAGAATAGCGGGTGTGTTTTTATTTGGTTTGTGTATCAGTTTACCCTTATTGTTGTTCGCTGAACTGTCGATTTTAAGCACGATTAATCAATTTTACAGCGTGGTACTTTTACTTATGGTGGGGTTACCTTTATTGCATTCTTTTCGTTATGGCTGGACACTATCTAAATACGGTATAGTGACTGTAACCGACGATGTGTTTTCCTTCACTGTAATGCAATTTTTTTATAGCTGTACTTTTTGTTCAATACTTTTGCTTACCATATTAAGGTGGCCTTAACAGTTACTGCAGCACATTAGTACAGAGTAATATGCTTGGATCCTTTACTGAATATGAGTTGTATTTATAAATGTATAAGCGAAAAAATAGCAGCTGATATAAACCAGCTGCTTGGTTTGAAAAATTATAAAACTTGAATAACTTGCTCTTTAGCTAAACGTGATTTAGGTAATTTGGCATTATAATCTTCTGCGTCATCATGGTAGCCAAGCACTAAAGCTACATCACAAATGTAACCATCTATCTCTTTTTCAAAAACTTCGCCAATCAGCTCGGCATCTACGCCTTCCATTGGAGTTGAATCAATCCCTAAGCGTTCTGCTGTATGCATTGTATTACCAAGCGCTATGTAAGTTTGTGCTTTAGTCCACCTCGAATAATTGTTATTTTTTAAGAAAACTTCCAGACTTTATTTGAGAGGCTAATTAAAGTGTGTGACATTACATGTTAACTGTCAGTGCTAACGTTATAGTATAAGTGAAAGATAGTACGGCTTATTTTGCTTTTGTAAGCGAGTTAATGCCATGCTATATTGACGTTAACTTATATAAAAGGAATTAATAATATGATCGTTAAATTTAATAAACTTTGGTCTAATCATCCATATCCTGACGCACCTTGTGATAAATCTCTGTTTGGAAATCAATGCGCTATTCGCATGGGGGTTGCGCTAGAAAAGTCAGGAATAGATACTTCGTCTTTTGATAGTATGTATCCTCAACGCCGGTGCTACCCTGGTTTAAAGCATAGTCCTAGACATATCTTGGCAGCTCAGGAGCTTGCAAATTGGATTGACTCTCCTCGTAGCACTGCATTTGGTACTAAAAAAGTAATTAAAGGGGGCGCTTTATCCAAGTTGAAAGATAAAAAAGGAATTATATTTATAATGAATGGCTGGGGTAATACTGATCACATTGACTTGTGGGATGGGGAGTACCTAAAGGGTGGTAACACAGATTGGCTGAATTTAGGTGATGAGATCTGGTTTTGGGAAATTTTAGTATGAGAAATAAATTAACATTTAGCTCTATGTTACTTTTATTTTCTTGTTCAAATATAAACGCTGGCATACTTTTAGATGCTGAAATTTGCGAAGTTTCAATGGACAATAATAGTGAAAAACTACAGTTGTCACCTCCATGCTCATTAGTCAAAACTGAAAATGGCAAGAAAAATTTTTTTCAATTTAATGAAAGTAAAATTTATATTATTTCTGGAGCCCCGGCTAAATTAGAGAAATTAAAAAGATGGTCAGTAAAAGAGAGTGATAGATGTTCACTGGAATATCAGGCTGTTATAGTCGTTAGTAATAAATTTTCTCTATCTAAACTGAAAGATAAAGGTTTAGTGTGTCCTGATATTGGTTTAGATGAAAAGTTTTATCAACAATTTGTCCAATATTAATCTATGAAAGAGTAGTACAGTTTTCTCGCTTACTCCATATACCTTACGGATTATAAAAAACCACTTATTATAATAAGTGGTTTAATTGAAAACTGTTATTAATATAGTATTACTTATAAAACCTGAATAACTTGCTCTTTAGCCAAGCGAGATTTAGGTAGCTTAGCATTATAATCTTCAGCGCTATCGTGATAGCCAAGTACTAATGCGACGTCGCATACGTAACCATCAAGTTCTTTTTCAAAGACTTCGCCAATCAGCTCGGCATCTACGCCTTCCATTGGAGTTGAATCAATGCCTAAACGTGCAGCGGCATGCATAGTGTTACCCAGTGCAATGTAAGTTTGTGCTTTAGTCCACTCTTCATTAACGCCTTGCTCATCAGTATTCATATCAACAAACGCATAAGCACCAAAAGCTTGTTCGCGATTTTCTGCTTTAGTACGGCCATTTTTAATATCTGCATCAATAACTTGTGCGTAGTCATCGCGGGTATATTTAGGATTGTGAGCGAATAATATTATATGCGAAGCTGTTTTAATATGTGGCTGGTTAAACGCAAATTTATTAGCAAATGTACTATGCATACGCTCTTTAGCCTCATCTGATTCAATTACGATGAATTTCCAAGGCTGCGAGTTAATAGATGATGGAGATAGGCGCATAGCTTCGTAAATAACGGCTAAATCGTCTTGAGATACACGTTTCGTTGCATCGTAACGTTTTGCTGTGTAACGCTTTTCTAAGTCATTAAGAATAGGGTGAGTCATTAGTTTCTCCATTGAGTAGGTGTTTTACCAGTATTTACTATGTTGAGTCAGTTTTAGTAAAAACAAACCCTTTTAAAAATTTATTACAAAAATAATATCGTGTTTTTAAATCACTCTACTTATTTGATTCAATTGATATCTACGTAAAGTAAGGCCTATCAATATAGCTAGGTACGGATAGTAGTGGGTTATTACAATATGATAAACAGGTATATGGTTGAATCATTATCAAATATTATTAGGTAATAGTTTCTTTAATAAATATAAATACAGCCATAGCCACCCAAAATATTGGCTGAAGACACCAATTACATTGGTGCCTTCAATTAATTCAGGCTGCGCGTGTTTAGTATTTATGGAATTAAAAACCTTCCAACACTATTTTGCCAATAGAGCGACCTTCTTCAAGTTCTGCGTGTGCAATACGCAGGTTAGCCGCATTTATAATGCCTAAATTTTTACCAATCGTTGTTTGAATATGGCCCTGATCAATTAACTCAGCAACATGATTTAGTAACTTGCTTTGCTCAATTAAATCTTTGGCATTAAACATTGAGCGGGCAAACATAAATTCCCAATGTAGCGATAAGCTCTTCATTTTTAATTTACTCACATCTAATGACTCAGGATCGTCAATCATTGCAATTTTACCAAATGGTGCAAGTACCTCCGTATACGCTTCAAAGTAAGTATCAGTACTGTGCAGACTTGCTACATGTGTTACCGATCCAATGTTTAATGCGTCAATTTGAGCCGGTAATGGTTTTGTATGATCAACAACATAATCTGCGCCTAGTTTTTTAACCCATGCTTGTGAGCTTTCACGCGATGCAGTGGCAATCACTGTTGCACCAGTAATCGCTTTAGCAAGCTGGATAAAAATAGAACCAACGCCGCCTGCGGCACCTGTTACTAAAATAACTTCGTCTGATTTTGTTGTTGCATCAGCTGATTGTTTTACAATGTTTAAATGCTCAAATAATAATTCGTACGCTGTTATTGCAGTAAGGGGTAATGCAGCAGCTTCAGCATCGTTTAAGCTTTGTGGTTTGAACCCTACAATGCGCTCATCCACTAATTGAAATTCTGCATTACTACCTGGGCGGGTAATATCACCTGCGTAGTAAACAGCATCGCCAGGTTTAAATGCCGTTACAGCATCGCCGATGGCAACAACTTCACCAACAGCATCCCAACCAATAACTTTTATTTCACCATCAGCAGGGGGCATAGATACACGCACTTTGTAATCTGCTGGGTTAACTGCAATAGCTTTAACTTTAATTAATAAATCACGACCTGTTGCAACTGGCTGTGGTAATTCAACATCAATTAACGATTCAGGATTAGAAACAGGAAGAGATTTTTTATAACCAATGGCTTTCATAATAAGTGTCCTAATTTGTTTACATATAAGGTGCAAGCCATGCTTTGGCTAGCTGATGGATATATAGTAGACCTTGCTTTAATATAGATAAACCGCATAATTGTTGAATCATTATCAAATATAAATAGATAATATGAACATAGAAGATTTAAAACTTATTTTAAAAGTAGCTGAGTTTAGAAGTATTACGCTCGCAGCTGCTAAGTTAGATATGCGTACAGCCACAGCAAGCGCGGCTATTAAACGTGTTGAGGCAGCCCTTGGTAGTGAGCTATTTGTTCGTACAACACGTCATTTAAGGTTATCGGCTGCTGGGGAGCGCTACATACCACAATGTGAGCAGGCTTTAGCTGTACTTGAGCTTGCAAAGCAAAATCTAAAAGGTGAGCACGACGAAATTGAAGGCGAGCTGCGGGTTGCCCTTTCATCTGACTTAGGCCGTAACTTAGTGATCCCATGGATTGATGAACTCATGGACACTTATCCAAAGCTAAGTTTAAGAACGCATATAAGTGATAGTAATATCGACTTTTACCGTGACTCAGTTGATATAGCGCTTCGTTATGGCTCGCCTAATGATGCTAGCGTTTATGGATTCAAAATTTGTAACGTACCGCGCTTGTTATGTGCAACTGACGAATATCTCTTACAGAACGGGGCTCCCATGCATCCCGATGATTTAGCGTCGCATCAAGGTTTGTTTTATCAGTTGCAGGATATTATAAATAATACGTGGGAATTCACCGATGGTGAGTCAAAATATAAAGTTAAAATGAATGGCAGGCGCGCCTCAAACGATGGCGATTTAGTAAGGCGCTGGTGCGTTGCGGGTAAAGGCTTGGCTGTAAAATCAGCCCTTGATATAGCCGATGATTTACTCAATGACAGGGTGGTTACTGTAATGCAAGATTATCAACATGTTAATGGTGAACTTTGGCTTATTTGCCCAAGTAGGCAGTCAATAACCCCAGCGGTGCGTTTACTACGTGATGCATGCAGAGCAAAATCCCAAGCTATTTTGCAGCAGTTAGTAAATAAAGGAATTATTGATAAAAGCGTACTGAGCTAATTTAGGAAGAGTTATGCAAGTTGATGATATTAGAGTTTTTATTCCCTGTAAAAGCTATGAACAATCTCAGCGCTTTTATAAAGCGCTTGGATTTAAGATTGAAGATGCTTCAAATGATTTATGTGTGTGTACCTTTGGCGAATGTACGTTCTTTTTACAGCGTTATTATAATAAAACGTTTGCTGAAAACTTAATGCTGCAACTTTGTGTGTTAAATATAGATGAAGCATACGAACTCATTAGTAACCTAAACGGTTTTGACATCCGCTTTGAGGGTATAAAACAAGAATCTTGGGGTAGCGTTATTTACTTATGGGGACCATCGGGTGAGCTTTGGCACGTAACTGAATTAAATTAAAAATAAAAAGGAATAAATATGAAATTTAATAAATATATAATCATTTTGATGGCGGCCTTACTTGCTTCTTGTAGCTCGTTTATGAGTAACAATACAGGTAAAAATACACAATCTAGTAGCTTAATGGATTTTTTATATCCTGATCAACAAAGCCGTGCTACCTATAAACCTGAAATACCTGTTTTAAAACTCCCTGTTACCGTCGGAATTGCATTTGTACCGTCTAAAAACTGGCAGCCAGACGGGTTAGAGACCCAAAACCAAGTCGAATTACTCGAAAAAGTAAAAAAGTCATTTCTTCAATATGATTACATTGACCGCATTGAAGTTATACCAAGCACCTATTTAAAGGGTGGTGAAGGTTTTGCAACACTCGAGCAAGTAGGGCGACTTTACGATGTAGATTTAATCGCACTGGTTTCATATGATCAAATTACGCAATCTTATGAAAATAATGCAGCCTTACTTTATTGGACAATAGTGGGTATGTACGTTATTCCAGGCAATGAAAATACAATCCAAACCTTTGTGGATACAGCTGTTTTTGATATTAAAAGTAGAAAAATGTTATTTAGAGCACCTGGTATAAGTAAGCTTGAAAAAAGAACAACAGCAATAGGTATTGATGAAACGTTATCTGAAAAGTCGGCTGAAGGTTTTAATCTAGCGGTTAGTGATATGAGTACTAATTTAGATGCAGAACTAGCAAGGTTTAAAACACGTGTTAAAGAAGAAAAAATTGCAAAAGTCGAAAATAAAGATGGCTCCAGCAGCGGTGGCTCTTTGAGTATTTATTTACTCGTTTTGTTGTCGTTATTAGTTATGCGTAGCAGAAAAGTTTAAAGCAAAAAATAGCTAAGTACTTTAATAATGCCACCTACTTTGAGCCGGTGGCATTATTTTTTATTCGCTAACTTAGCTTTTTATTAAAAAAGTCAACGGTACGTTGCCATGCAAGCTCAGCATTGTCTTTATCATATCGACCAGTAGAGTCATTATGAAATCCATGATTTGCCCCTTTATACATGTGCATAGTGTACTCAACGTTATTAGCTTTTAAATCTTGTTCGTACTGTGGCCACGATGCGTTTACACGTTTATCCAGCTCACCTAATTGAATCATTAATGGAGCTTTAATATTTTTACGTAAACTTTCACTGGCAGGAGTGCCGTAAAAAGGCACTCCGGCGCTGATTAAATTACTATCTACAGCCGCTAAATAGTTAACAATGTAGCCACCAAAACAAAAACCAACAGCGCCGAGTTTACCGTTACTGTTGGCATGCGATTTTAAAAAGTGCGCTGCGGCTATAAAATCGTTTTGAATTTTAGCGCGGTCCATGGTTTTTTGCATAGCGCGTCCCTCATCATCGTTACCAGGGTAGCCACCCAGTGGAAAGAGCGCATCGGGTGCAAATGCAATAAAACCTACCTTCGCTAAGCGTCTTGCTACATCTTTTACGTATGGGTTTAATCCACGGTTTTCGTGTATCACAAGCACAACAGGAAGTTTACCTTCTATGTTTTTAGGGGTTGCTAAGTAACCTTTGCCTTTACCGTGCCCGTCTGGCGAATCGAATTCTTCGTACGTTGCTTTAATATCATCGTCATTAAACGACACTTGTTCAGCCAGCGCGTAATTAGGTAATAATGCTGATGTAAGTACAGCCATTGAAAAACCAAGTGCAGCAAGCCCCCCGAGTTTTTTCATAAAAGTACGACGGTCCATTAAACCGTGGGCGTATTCGTCATACCAATCAAAGGCTTCTTGAGGAATGTGATCAGAGGGAGATGTATTCATGGCTGTTCCTTAATTTTATTATGTTATTTAAATACCATAACGTATTAGGAATAAAAAACGAGCAATATTTTCTCTCAATTATTAGGACTGTTGCCAAAGCTATCCGTCAAGCAAGGAAAGGAGCACATTCCTTTGTTGTTTGGATATTAAAGAAACCATTTTGATGTGATTTAAATCTTTTACCTCATAAATACTCACTTTTGGATTATTAAGAGTAAGCAACCCATTATATGGACTCACTTTGTCTGCATTACTTGAAAAGATGTAAGTTTGCCTAGCATGAGGGTTCTTATTTAGATTACTTAATATAGCGAGTTTAGTAAGAGGTACTTCACTTTTTTCAATTATCTTAACGGCAACTTCATTTATATAATCATCGCCTAATAGTTTGCTATAAATAGGGTGTGATAAGTTAGCAATTGTGTTTAGTGCGGCCTCAAAATTAATCATTGGGGCATAAAGTATATGCTTACTAATGTTCAGCTTAGATGCCAACTCAACTCCCGCAATTGCGCCCATTGAGTAACTAATTAAGGAGATATCAGTGTAGTTTTCTTTATTTACATAATTGATTAACACATCAAGAGAGTTTAAACCAAATCTAAACTTATCGTATTGATTACTAGCGGGCATCACTATTACATTTTTTCCCGTAATATGACTAAGCCATCTTGCTTGCATGGTGTAAATCAAACTGTCTACGCCATATCCCGGAAAGATAATTAAAAGTCCGCTACTTGAATTACTTGGTAAATTATCTGAAGTAAGTTGGTATTCAAAAACATCATCTTCAGTGCTTCCTTCAACAATCAAACTTAACGAAAGTTTATTACCATCGAGTAGGTAGCTTTCGATATCCTTAGGTGAGATAAATCTAAAATCAAGACAATCTACTTCGCTGCTACAGTAATGGGTTTGTACTCCAGATAAAGCGATAGAGCTCTCAAATTCTTTAGGGAGAACTTTCTGCGGAGGCTTAGTTATTTGATAAGCAATATAGCTCTGGCACCCGCTTAAAAAAATAACTAAAGAAATAATCAGTATGTATAAGCGCATTAAAGTCCCTTTAATTTTCAAGCTAAAATTTTTTGATTAATTAATGCCTGATAGGCCTTGGTCAATACCCAGCAAAAACTCTAAACCTACAAACGCAAACGATATTGCAACGGCGCCTAATAGCATTAAGTTGCGGTTATTCTTTTTGTAGCCAATTGTGGTTAGTACAGCAAATACAGTAAATAAAATAAGTTGAAGTGTACCCATTATTATTCCTTTTGAGGGTTATATTTATAGAGTTAAATTATCAGTAAGGTAAAGACTTGGCAAATAGGTGAATATCATTTTTAAGCTAAAAATAAAAAGCTCGACATAATATGCCGAGCTTTTTTGGTTGGGATGTTACTTAATTTAGCTGTGAGTAGGCGCTGGTTGGGCATCTACTAGTGGTGGCTTGCCACGCATTTTACGTACTAATCGTTTAGCATCTTCTAGTGCAACATACTGGCACGGTATAAGTATCAGTGTAATTACTGTGGCAAATAACACACCAAAAGCAAGTGATACAGCCATTGGGATAACAATTTTAGCTTGTAAACTCGTTTCAAAAATAATTGGCATTACACCAATAAAGGTAGTGATTGAGGTAAGTAATATCGCTCTAAAGCGACGAGCACCGGCTTGCATTACAGCATCCTTAATCGCAACACCTTCAGCGCGTGCTTTGTTTACAAAATCAACCATAACGAGGGAATCATTTACGACCACACCCGCTACAGCAATAATGCCAAACATCGATAAGCTACTCATGGTCATACCTAAAATCATATGCCCAAACATCGCGCCCACTACACCAAACGGAATAACCGACATTATAATAAGTGGCTGCGAGTAAGAGCGAAGCGGAATGGCTAACAAGGTAAATATAATCATCATTGATATACCAAAATCACGAAGCTGCTCTGAAGCGCTATCCATCTCTTCTTGAATGCGCCCAGCTACATCACTTGTAACGCCAGGGTAGCTCTTAAGTAATGTTGGTAAGTATTCATCACGAATTTCTTCTGCAATCGCAAATGGTTCGGCTTTGTCGGTATTTACCGCAGCCCATACGTTTACAGTGCGTTTAGAGTTTTCTCGGCGAATACGGTTTACACCGTCAACCAGCTTAACTTCGGCTACTTCACTTAGCGGTACTTCAGCGCCTGTAGGTGTAATAATACGCACACTTGCTATGTCACTTATTGAGTTACGTTCGTCTTCTGGATAGCGGATCATGACTTTAATTTCTTCGCCTTCACGCAATATTCGCTGCGCTTCTAAGCCGTAGTAACTAAAGCTAACTTGCGACGCTACATCAGCAAGCGTTAAACCCATGCTGTAAGCGAGTGGTTTTAAATCAAGTTGCACTTCGTCGGTAGCGCTTTGCATTGAATCGTTTACGTCGCCAACGCCTTCCATTGTTTGTAATTTGGCTTTTAATTTACCAGCCACTTCTTTTAGCTCGTCAGCATTTTTGCCTTCAAGTTTAAAGCTAACGTCGCCATCATCTCGACCGCCATTCATTATACTGTCTTGAATGGTCATGGTTTTAATGCCGGGTAGAGCGGGCATTTGCTCACGCCATAATGCACTTAGGGCAAAGGTGTCGATAGGGCGTAAATCAGGCTCTACCAAAATGGCCATAATATTTGCTTCAGTTCGTCCGCGAAGGCTTACCGATAAATCGCGGATCATCGGTTTACCGTATTGCTCTTGTAGTTGCTGATCGACCTGTAACAACACGCTTTCAATTTTACGTGCGGTTTCAAGCGTTGCTTGCTCAGATGAAGCTAGGTTCATTTCTATATCAATACGCGGAAAGTCGTGCGGTATTTTAGGGTTTGGTACAAACTTAACTAAACCACCTGCAAACATACCTGCGCTTACAATAAGTAAACACATAAAGCCAACAATTACGGTATAGCGATAGTGAATACAGCGGCCAACAAAAGGAAGGTAGTAGTTATTCACAAAGCCTTTTAAACCACTATCAATCACCATACGTAAGCGATGTAATAGGTTTTTAGGATTTGGTTTACGTGGGTTCATTGCTGCAATATGGGCAGGTAAAATAAGTTTTGATTCAATGAGTGAAAAAATCAAACATAAAATAATAACGCCACCAATTGCTTTAGAAAAAGCAGCGCCAGGGCCTGTTGCCATTGTTTGCGGTAAAAATGCCGCAATGGTAGTTAATACACCAAAGGTTGCTGGCATCGCAACACGTTTTACACCGCGTACAACGTTATCAAGTGTGTGACCGTATTTTTCTATTTCGGCACTGGCTGATTCGCCCACAACTATGGCGTCATCAACAACAATCCCGAGTACAAGTATAAAGGCAAAAAGAGAGGCTAGGTTAATTGTTACATCTAAAAAGCCAATAGGCATAAACAAAAAGGCGCCCAGAAAAGACACCGGTAAACCCATCATTACCCAAAATGCTAAGCGTAGCGGTAAAAATAGTGCCAGCACTAACATTACTAACAAGCCACCCCAAATCATGTTATCGACCATCATATCGAGTCGACCTTCAAGGTAGTAAGTTAAATCAACAATAGGAGAGAGCTTAACACCTGCTGGTAAAAGCGGCTCTTTAGTTGCCATGTAGCTTTTAAGTACTTTTGCTACATCGGTAATGTCTTGATCTTTTGATGCGTTTACTTCAAACGAGAGTGAATTCTTACCATTGTATTTTGAATATTGTAGACCTTCTTCAAAGCCATCATTAATAGTTGCAACATCGCCTAAATAAATTTGTGCGCCATCAGCAAGGGTAATAAGTGGCAGTTTTTCAAACTCAAAACCACGGTAGGCTTGTTTTTCAACACGCATCGAAATATAACCATTTTCAGAGCGTATTTGTCCCGCCGACATATTTGCCGAAAAGTTTTGCACCGCGCCTGCAATATCTCTAAATGTTAAGCCATATTCGCGCAGTTTATCGGGGCTGACTTCTATACCAATTTCATATTCTAAGCCGCCGTTAAAATTAACAAGGTTAACGTGAGGCAGTGCTTGTAGCTCGTCTTTTATATCGTTGCCAAGCTCTTTTAACTGGTAGTTACTCATGTCGCCGTAAAGCGCGAGTATCATTACCTCTTGCTCAAACTTATCGCGGCGCACAACAGGGCGCTCCATTCCCGCAGGAAAGGTGTTTATTGAATCAACTTGTACTTTAATTTCATCAAGTACTTCTTGTGGATTGTATTGTTCTTCTATTTCAATCCACGCTTGTGAAAAACCACGGTTAGAGTACGTAATTAGGCGTTTAATGCCTTCAATACCTTCGAGGTTTTCTTCAACTTTTATGGTTATGCCTTCTTCAACCTCTTGCGGGGCTGCACCTGGGTAAACTGCTTGTACGCTTATCCAGTTGCTTTCAAACTGTGGGAACATTTGTTTGCGAATGGTCATTGCCATTAAAATACCGCCCACTAATATAAATATCATTAGTAGGTTGGCTGCAACGGGATTTCGGGCAAACCATGCTATTAACCCTGTTTCACGAGTGTTCATGATTATTCCTCTTTCAGCGCAAGTTGAGTTACATCAGTTTTATCAGGCGCAATATCTTCAATTTTTACTGCCATACCTTCAGTTGGGTATTCAAGCGCTGAGGTAACAATTTGCTCGCCATTGTTTAACCCTTGGCTGGCTATAATCATGCCGTTTTGTTCGCGTATAATATTGAGGGTTTTAAACGACAATGTTAAATCGTCATTTAAAATTACAATTTTATTATCTTTAACTAAGTGGTGCGCAACAATAATTGCGTTATCAAGCGGGCGGCCTTCAATGGTAGCGTTAATGTATGAGCCAAAACGAAGAGGACGTGTTTTATCGCCATAAGGTGTTGCAAGTTGTGCTACCAAATAGCTCATGCGGCTTGTTTGATCAACCACACCTTCGGTGCGAATTACTTTGGCTTGCCACATTGTTTGTTTACCCGCGTATTCTGCGTTAAATGTAACATTTGAGCCTACGCCGCCATTTTTTAAATATTGCAGTTCTTGATCGGCAACCGGTAAACGTACCTCTGCAACTGAGGTTGCGCTTAGTGCGCCAAAACTATTACCTGGGTTTACTACTGACCCCAAGCTAATTGTGCGCTCATTAATAATGGCATCATAAGGGGCTTTAATATAAGTACGCTCAAGATTGCGGCTAGCACGCTTAACACTTGCTTGAGCAGAGCGGTAACGCGCTAATTTTTCTGCCAGCTGTGGTTTTCGTAAATAAAGTTCTGATGCGATAGCGTCGCTTGAGTCTGACTTAATGCGCTCCCACTCAGCTTGAGCGACATGTGCTTGCGCGCGTTCTATTTCAAGTGCTGAGCTTGCTTGTGCTAAACCCGCTTGCGCTTCAATAAAGTCTGCTTCGTAATCATTTGCATCAATTCGTGCTAAAATATCGCCTTGCTTTACAAACGCGCCTTCAACAAATTGATCTGATACCGAAATAACTTGCCCGCTAACTTGTGCTATTAGCTCGGTACGATATTTTGGTTTAACAATGCCGTACGATTTAACATCGAGCGTTATAGAATCTAAAAGTACGCGTTGTGTTGCTACTAAAGGACGTAAATCTTGCTCTGGCTTTTCTTCGGGTGGTTTTTTCATTGCCATAAAGGCGAAAGCTAAAGCAATACCGCCTGCTAAAACAGCGATTGGGAGTATTATTTGTTTTGTAGTAGCCACAAGGCATTCCTTCATAATTGGTGGTGACAGAGCAATAATACGCAATAAAGTGTTTACAAGCTGTTTTAAGATGTAACAAAGCATTACATGTGTGTGTTACAACTCACTATGCGACTAATTAAGTTCCTAAAAAGAAATTAAAGTAAGTGTTTTTTATACCGAGGAAATTATGAAAACCGAATCGATGAATTGCAGGCTAGGCTGCGGCGCATGTTGTATTGCGCCAAGTATTAGTTCGCCTATTCCAGGTATGCCAAATGGTAAAAAAGCCGGAGAGCGTTGTATTCAGCTGGACGAACGTAATTTATGTAAGTTATTTGGTGATGAAAGTCGACCAAAAGTATGTAGCGATTTTAGTGCCACGCTTGATGTGTGCGGGTCTACAAATGCACAAGCCCTAGCACTTATTACAGAGCTTGAAGAGCTAACTTAATCCTCGTTTTTAATACACATCTATTTACACTTATTTTATTACTGAGTATTTATTTTACGTCATTCAAAGCTGCGCTTTTCACGCGAGCAAGCTCTACGTTTACCGCCAAAGTGTAGGCTTGTGTTTGTTTTGTAGACGTGAAGCTTGCTTACGTGACAGGCAAAGCCTGTAAAACTGATTTATTCACAAAGAGGGGAGGAGGCGCTGCGCTTTTAGAGGAGGAGATTAATTTAAAGTAATAGTTGGCTTTTGTTTTTCTCATTTACTCCTAATTCTTTTCTCTTTGTGTAATATTTTTTCCTAAAAACTGCACTTTTATATAAATAAACACAGCGTTTACAAACCAAAGTATAAATTGAGTTCGTAAACGCTGGCTTTATTTTCTACCAGCTATACGTTGCGCTTAACGTATATTGCTCACCGCGCCCAGGTGTACCTGGTATTTCTTCAAACGACTCATCCCATAAGTTATCTGCCGCTAAGGTGATAAATAAATTACTCAACTGTGGCGGCGTTATTTTAAGCGTTAGCTGGGTAAATAACGCATTGTCATTGCCGTTTCTAAGTGAATTTTTGTGTTGTGTACGCCATTCGTTATCTATTCTAAATTCTAAAATATCAGTTGGGTTGTACACAGCGCCAAGTGTTAAACGGTGATCAGGAAAGTTTAACGCGTAAAAGCTGGCATCAATATCGGCTGCGCCGTAGTTTTCTGATTTATGTAAATAGGTGTAGCTTGCTATAAGCTTTGCTGTATCAAAGTGCTTAGTCGCTAAAAATTCAACCCCTGCAGTATCAATATCTACTGGGTTTGCAAAGCGCGCTGAGGTTGAATCAAAATTAAAGGTCCAATCGGTCAAGTTATTATCTTTTCGATAAAAAATAGCCGAGTTTAACTGCCAGCTTTGTTCTTCAAGTAATAAACCTAGCTCCAAGTTTGATGTGGTTTCGCGCTCAAGGTTGTAGTTACTTCTAAATAACCCGCCAGAGTCGCTGCCGCCAATGGCTGTGTAGCCTGCAACTTGACTCGCTTGCGCGTATGATAAGTAAAGGGTTTGTGCTGTGCCGTCACTATTTTGGGTGTTTAAGGTTATGTCACCAATAGCTGATACTTCAGCATCATCACGATTTGTATCGTCATAGGCTGCGCCTAAACGAAAGGTAAGCTGTTGGTTTTTTTGCGCTATTGTGTATTGGGGCAATATACTTAGCTTGTAATACTTTCGTGAGGTAAAGTTGTTTTCAAGTGTGGTTGATTCAATCGAGTCATCAATAAATTGTGCAGAGTAATTTATTGCCAGTGCATCGCTTTGTGCATGGCGACCCGAAAGTCCAAACGATTTAACTTCGCTTTTATGAAAAGCTTCAAATGCACTAGGATTTTCGCGCGAGTAAATATAGTGATCGTCATGGGTACGATAATAAGCAGATACTTCAAAGTTGCTGTTATCAGCGTAGTTTTGCTTGTGATTAAGCATCCAAAGACGGGTTTCTAAATCTTCAGTTTCGTTAACGCCAAAAGGGGTGTACAAGTTAGGCCAGCCAAAAAACTTATCTTGTGAGCCAAAAAATAAATCGGTTTGGCTATTCTCACTTGCCAATTGCACGCGAGCTGAGGCGCGCGAAAAGTCATGGTCACCATTATCAATAGTGCCATCACTTTGCGAGTGAGAATATTCACCTTCAAAACCTAAGGTATAGCCAGCTGAGCTATCAAATTGTGTGTTTTTAGCAGCGTGAATACTTTGAAGATTAAAGTCGTTCGTACCAGTACCAAGCGATACACTACCGCCAGTAATAATCGGTTTCCAACCAAACGAAACCGTACCTACAGAGCTGTTCATACCGTACAGTGCGTTATCGGCACCGGTTAAAACTGCTGGGCCGCTTAGCATTTGCGGTGCTATGGGTATTTCAGCAAAATAATGACCAGATTGCGGGTCAAGCAGGGTAGCACTGCCTACTCTAAAGCCGGTGTTTTCAAAAATACCGCCACGAATAGTTACATCAGCTTGTGCCTCAGCCATATTTCGTGATTGAAGATCTACACGCGGATCGTATTCTAAATTAGAAATAGGCGAGTCAAATGTACCTACAGGCAGTTTATTCGCAGTAGGCGAAGCCTCCACTGTTATTTGCTCGATTGAAGACTCATCAGATAACGTATTAGCATAAACGAATGGGGTAACACTGCATAAAAGTGCAGGCAATATAATGTGTGGTGTGCGGTTCATGTGCTTCTCGTCGTTTTTTATTTGAAGCTGCGGTTACAATAAATTTCAAAGCTTATATTTGAGCATGATAAAATAGACAAATGTAACAGCAGTCATTTTGTGCGCGATTGTACATTAATTTGTTAATATCTGCATTTGATAACCATTCACACTTTTCTCATTAGGTAACATTTATAATGGATATTAAAGAACACAATACTATTTACTTTGCTGGTGGGTGCCTATGGGGCGTACAAGAGTTTATGAAACACTTACCAGGTGTTGTTAGCACACAGGCAGGGCGCGCTAATGGTACAAGTAAAACTACAGATGGCGAATATGATGGTTATGCAGAATGCGTAAAGGTAATTTTTGACCTAAACGCCGTTAGCTTAAATAAGCTGTTTGACTACTTTTTTGAAATTATTGACCCACACAGTATTAACAAACAAGGGGATGACGTAGGCCCTAAATACCGCACTGCCATTTACAGCAAAAACCAAAACCATTTAGAGGCAGCAAACAACTATATAAATAAACGCAGCGATGCCGATAAAATTGCTGTACAGGTAGAGCCGCTAACTAATTACGTACCAAGCGATCCTGAGCATCAAGACCGTTTAACCAACCACCCAGATGACTATTGCCATATACCTTTTGATTTATTGTATAAATACAAAACGAGTTAATAAAAACTATTGTTTATTTTTTCTTTGAGCTTTTTTGCTTAGTTTTTTCTCTTTTTTACGCGGAAACATTTCTCTGCTTAGGTACGGTACTGCTAAAAAAAAGATCCCACATCCTAAGTAAAAGAAAAGGTTAAAAAGATAAGCAAATGGAGAGGTCGAGAAAAAATAAACCTCAGATTCAACTCGATAATCTGTTGGTGTAAGCACATAACCGTCGTATATAGATTTTACTGCGATTATGATGGATAAGGAGCCTATAGCTAAAAAAAACAAGGAGAATGCTATTTTATTTAATAACATTCTGGTATTACTAATATTAGCGTGTTTTATTTTTGGCTTCTTTTTTGTTTTTTTATTATTTGATTGCTTCATGCTTACCAAAAAAAGTAATAATCATAGCTATAAATATTCCAACAAAGCCTACGGTTGAGAAAACTAAACTATATTCACTTTGAATACTGAAAATATTTAGAAGACTAGTTATTAATAAAAGTAATATTCCAGCAGCTTTTATAATTTCTTGTGTTTTATTCAAACGTATCCATGTTTGACAATATGGGCACTCGACTTCAAAAAATATCCCTTTTTTATTGGTATTTTTTATTTCCGTACTTTTGATCTTATGATGGCAACAAGGGCATGTAGGTTTCATTTTAATCCTTTATTTAACCTTTTTAATTTCTCTTAAGACCCTAAAACCAATAGAGTTAGCTCTCGAATTTATAGTAAAACCCATTCTAAGTGAGTGATGCACATGAGGCTGTGGCATGGTCCAACTAGCCCCTTTAACCGTTTTATTCTTACAGTTAATTATTTTAATAGGAGCAATAGTCTTTGTTGCATTGTTATGATTATCTACATAACAGTCCTCTACCCACTCATAGACATTAGAAGTGACGTCGTATAAGCCAAAAGGGTTTGGCTTTAAAATACCTACATGCCAAGGGTGTCCTAAATCAGCCCCCTTTGGACAACCCCCTAAATCTCTATCGCAGTGATCAATGCCTTGTTCATAATCATTACCCCACCAAAACTTACTCGTTGATCCAGCGCGAGCTGCGTATTCCCACTCAACTTCGCTAGGCAGGCGATAAATATTGCCAGTTTCTTTGCTCAACCACTTTGTGTAAGCAACAGCATCAAACCAAGATATATTTACAACAGGTTGCTTACCACGCCCCCAGCCTTCATCGTTAGGACACGACCTAATTCCGGTTTTACAAAACTGATCATATTGTGCAAAAGTAATCTCGGTTTCACTTAGTGCATAGCTTTCTTTTATTACTGCTTTAAAAATAGGGGCTTCATCTTGAAAAGAGCGAAAATTTTCACCGCCTATGGTGCCTGTACCTGGCGGTATTATTACCATTTTAGGTGATAATTCACCGCTTTTAAGTTTATCTTGTATATAAGTGATTTTATGGTTAGAGATTTTAAAACTAGGCCAGCTAATATTAAAAAAGCCGATACTGAACCCAATCAAAATTAAAATAACAACGAGATATTTAACTTTTAATTTATTTAACATATATCACTCTGTAGTTATGCCAATAATATAGCTTGCTGAATTTCTTATTTTATTATGTAAGCCATTTACGCTTCCATACATCGTGGCTGCAGTTCCTGCTCCAGTAGCTAATGATGTTTTAGTTAGAAATGCCTTGTAAAAAGAGCTTCTGATTAACCTCTGTACTTGTGCCTGAGTGTATACCTTTGTTGCTTTAGTGCCATCATCGAGAAGAGTTTGCCCTCTCAAAACTTGCTTAAGTAATTTTTGGTTTTTGATTAACTCAGGCTTTTTAAGTTTCAAAAGTTCTACTGCAAGCTTTTTACGATTTTCCCGAGTCATTCCTTTATACATTTTTAATAGTTTATTCTGTCCTAAAGCTTTATTTTGACTAAATTTAACGAGTAAAGAACCAGCTTCTAAACCTGCTTTAGTTAAGTCGGCAACTTGAATAACATCTAATGTAACCATCAAAGTTGAAAAAGTAGGAGATGTATCAAGCCATTGGTTATATTCTGCATTGCCGCTTAGGTGATTAAATACACGCCCAGTACTAACTCCACATTGAAAAGTGGCGGCGGTAGTAGATGTCAAAGTTAATGGAATCGCAGCCCATGTAGCACCGAAGCTTGCAGCCCCGCCTCCCATCTCTGCAAATACTAACACCCAACCTGATGCGGCTCCGGCACACGAGACAAAAGCATTAAATGATTCATCGTAAAGTGAGGAATTAATTTTATCTATTCTTTTATCGGCTTTCATTTGTTTAGGAAAAATATATTCGCGAATATAAATATTTTTCCTATCTGCTCTGCAACTTACTCTTAATATTTTACTGTTATAATGGCTACTTGGATTTAAAAGTAAACTACCAGGATTTACAGAGAGTTTTGCAATACTATCTTTCTCGGCCTCGAAGATAACGCCAGCGTGTCTAAATTCTGGATCAGAGTCTAATGAAGCAAACATTTCACGTAAGACTTCCTTAGGGAATAGATTTTTAATTTTAAGTTCGAAGGTTGGATCTAATGACATACTATTTATTCCTTTAAATATTTGTTCCCAATTTATCATAATACTTATCAGATTTAAATTTCTTCCTTTGAATATTTTGCCAAATTAACGACGGTGCGCTAATTAAGACTGGATATTATTTTTACCCACAAAAAAGCTCACATAATGTGAGCTTTTTAAAACTTATTTAACGCTAATTTTAACTTACTGCTGCTTTTGCGGCGGGAAGTTGCTTAAAATATTAGCGACTGTTTCTTTAATTGATGCTTCGCGTTGTTCAGGCGATTGTTTTTTCTTTAAACGGCCTTCTTTTGCGCCGCGCCATAGAAGTTGGTTTGATTCGCGGTCAATAATATCAATTACTAACGTACCCACTTCGTATTCGCGGGCGCTAATATCGCGTTGAAAACCCGTACCCCAGTATCCCCAACGTGCGCCGTAGCCTACGTTAAAGCTGTCTACTTCTAGCTCTTTATCTACCGATGCATGGTAGTTAACTAGTACGTCAGCTTGGGCTGGGTCTACTAAGCTCATACCTAATGTTTGGCTAAGCTCATTATTAACGGCAGTACGTACACGTTTTTCCATTAAGCCGTTAATTTGGTAGTTTGTGGTGTCTTTGGTTAGGCTCGCGTTTTCTACCCAAGCAAATGTTTTAAAATTACTAAAGTTGGCTGATTTGTCGTAATCCCAGTCAGGGGTTTGCGTACAGGCTGTAAGTAATGTCAGCGCTGCAACAATAAGTATATTTTTCATTACCTTTGCTCCAATAAAATGCGTTAATTTAAAATAACACACATCGTTTAAATGTGTATTAGTTTAACGTCCTATATTTTAGTTTAGTTGGTTTGCCTTAACGGCCAATTAATTGTGTTCAACTTCAATCCAGTCTTTTTCGTCTACCCAGTTTTGGGCGCCATCTTTTACTGAACGAATAGGTACAATGTAATCACAGCTTACCTGCGGTTTAACCGAGGCAAAAATTGGCACAAAGCCAAAGCTCAGTGCCGTTTCTATGATTGCTTTTTGGTTTTGCGGGTCAATGTCGGCCGCTTCATCAATATAAATAGGTATACGGTAAAGGTTTTGTTCCTGATCGCTTAATAAGTAACGAATAAACAACATGCCACATAATAACTTAATAGTAATACGTGTGCCGTTTGAGCCAGCTGAGTCTATTTTTTCAAAGTGTTCGGTTTCGCCAGCGCGGTTAACCACTTCAAAACGAATATCAAATAAGTCAGTTAATGTAAGGCCTGCTTTGTCGGAGGCAAGTTTTATTAGGTGATCTTTTGCTTCGTTTACCGCGCTTTCGCTATAAGGTTCTTGGCTAAGTAAATCAAGCGTGTCGCCTTGTTCAAACTGATGCGACGTGCTGATAATGGTATCGATACTATCAACCAGCATTTTGCGAGGTATTACGTTAATTTTAAACGCTTGCAGATTTGAAATACGGTGCTGGCTTATGCCTTTATTAAAGCTATTCATTTCGCGGCGAAGGCGGTCTAAATCTTCTCGCAAGCCTTTTATAGTTGCGGCCACTTCGGTAAGCGCAACGCGTGCTTGGCGCTCAACAGCATCGCGTTCGTTATCAATATTATGAAAGGCGCTTATTAGCTTTTGGTATTTAGTGTATTCGTAATTTTCGTTGTCGAATTTAGTAATACCCGCGTTATATACATGCAAATAGGTATTACGTACGTTTATGTCAAAATTACGCAGCTCTTGGCAGTCTTTATTAAAGTGATGAACAAGGTCGCTTAAGTTATCAAAGTCGAGCGTAATATCAATCATATACGGGGTTACTTTACCGCTGTATAAATCAAGCGTGTGGTCAATTCGCTCGCTCTTAACTTGACGTAAGCGCTCAGTTTGGCGATTAATTTGCTCTTGTTTCGATTTAATTAACGAGCGGCGATCGGCAATTGAGCCACTATTTTTTTGAATATCTTGCAGGTAGTCGTCAACTTGTTCGCGCTCAGCTAATAACTGCTCTTTTAGCATGGCTTGCGCTTCAACCGATTGCTGCATTACATCAAACTGCTCTAAGCGTTTTAGGGCGCCCTCGAGGCTCATAAGCTCATCGTATAACGCGTCTTTTTCTTTTTGCTTGTCGGCAACGTTTGCAGCAACATCGCGCTGTTGCTTAAACTCTTTAAGTGAATGCTCAAGTGCATTTAACTGAGCGGTTAATTGCTCTTTGTTTTCGCCGCTTTGCATTTGCACAGGCGAGAGCTTTTTAAGCTTAATGCTCGCACCTGGCAGAGTTAGTACACCGCCTTTAACGTTTTCGCTAAGTAGCGATAAAAATTCACCAAACGCGTCTTCGTCATCAATGGTTATATCGCCATTAGTGGTGGTCGCAAATGAGAGAATATCGGGGTTTAAAATGCGCGATATTTCCTCTACTTCTTTTAACGAGAGGTCTTCGCGCATGCGGGTAAACAAATTAAACTCAAGGTTTTTAAGTTGTAGCTTTAGGCTCTTAATTTGTTTTTGTGTTTCGCTAATGCGGTAGTCAAGTGTGTGTAGGCTTTGCCCTTGTGCGCTTGTTATAGAGTGCGAAAGCGACTCGTAATCTTGTTTTAACTGAGTCAGGCTGGTTTTAAGCGTGGCTTTATTTACCAGTTCAAACTCGCTTTTAAGCGCATCGTAATCTAAAAACCACTGCTCAATTTGAGTTTGTCTGCGCTCTATATCACGCGATTGCTGTACGTATAGGCTTTGTTTTTGCTCAAACTCGTGTTTTTCGTGCTCTATATCTTCAAGCGCAATGCCCAACTCATTAAGTTGCGACTCTTGATAAGTGTCAAAATCAATCAGTGCTTGGTCAATTTTAGGTGCGTATGCGGCTAATTTACCTTTAAGCACGGTTTGGTTTTCAAGCATTGATTCAAGCGCTGCTATTGGCTCTTGCATTGACTCAAGGGCTTTTAATTCGCGTTTTGAGCGGTTTACTTTATCAAACGAGCGACGCCATACTTCATAAAAGTCGACCTTAGAGTTCGACATATGGCGTTCAAACACGCGTAACATAAAGCGTTTTACGTCGCTTGCGCCTAATTTGTGTAAGTTAAGAATACGTCTAAATATTTCTTTATAAATAGAGGAGTCTTGCACATTATTAAGCGGGATCATTTTTAGGTTAATGTCGCCGTCAAAAGGCGTTGCGCCGCCAGTAAGTAGCGCGTTTAACTCTTGTGCTTTAAGCTCAATAGGGTTGTAGTTAAGCGAATTTAAATGGTTGAACAGCTTGGTAAATTTAATAATAGTTTTACCTTGCGTGTACTGCTCTAAATCAAGCTTTCCTTGATAACAAAAGTACTGATGCGCGTAACCGGCAATTTTACCAAGGCCTGCCACGCCTATTACTACCGAGCCATGAGGCAAGTTAGCTTCTAGTAAAATGTACGACTGATCGGATGAAAAATAAAACTTACGGGTTTCATCTAAATCGTGTCCGTCCCATTCTGTTAAGCGTAAATCGTTAATAAGCGGAAACTGCAGGGCGTTAATAACCGAGCTTTTACCTGTGTTATTGGGCGCGCAAATAGAGCTGCTTTTATCAAGCGGGATCACACATTTTGCATAGCCTGCGGTGTTAAGTAGGGCGAGTTTGCTTAGTCCGTATAGATTTTTCATTCCTCGTCCTCTGTAATGTAGGTTTCTTCGTTTACTTCCATGAGTGCATCTATGTAGCGGTGAATTGGCGCTTGTAGCATAAAGCCGCCTTCTACTTCACGGGCTAAACCTAAGCGCACCATGCGCAGGTAAACGTCTTTACGCAAATCCGATCCCGAAAATATCTCAAGCTGATCAAACAAATGTTTGTTAATTTGCACCAGCGTTTGCATAAGCTCTAAATCGTTTACGTCGTCAAACAATGCGCGCATTGGGTCTTTACCCGTATTGGCGTAGTGCTCAATTAAAATGTAAATGGTGAGCGCGATAGCGCGAGATATTTTGCCCATATTTGGCGTACTTTCGTCGCTACCAAAATAATAAAAGCCACGGCTGTCGTGTTTCAAATCGTTACCTAGGGCGGTAAATAGGGCGGTGTAGTCTTCTATGTGTTGGTCAAGCTCTTGCCACATTACGTTGTCTTGCTCACAAATGTGATAACCCGCTACTAATTTTTTATTAATGGCTTGTAGATGGGTTAGCTCGTCTAAGTTTATGTGTGTCATGGTTTATTTACCTGCCTTTGGATCTGGCTGAGGCTCTGAATTAAATGGATATAAAGAAAAGTGCTGACCGGCAATTTTTACGCGGGCTTTTTCATCGCTTTGAATTATTTTAATATCGCTGTCGCTGACTAATTTTTGATACAAAAATAGCATTTCGTCGGCATCGAGATCTGGATAGCTTTCGTCTAAAAATTGCAGCAAGGGCTGCGGCTTTTTGCGTTTTTTATTAAAGCGCTTAGCAAAACTGGTTTTAACATCGTTGTAGTCAGGAATATTAGGCGTAACAAAAGCAGGCACGTCTTGCTGGTCAGGCAATTGGTATTCTTCGTGTTCAAATTCAACCAAGCTTGCCATGTAAGCCACAATATGGCGTTGCTGACCAAGCGAATATCGCTGCGCGTCGCTTACAAAATTTGGCTGCACAGCACTTAGCATATTGTCTACGCCATTTTTACGTACAAGCCCAAGTACTTTGGCTGCTTGGCGAGTAATTAAGTTATTACGACGTAACTCTTCGCGTAGCGGCATAAGCATATCGGCACTTTTACGTAAGCTTTCTCGGCCCATTAAATGCATTTCGAGTATACGGGTACGTAATTGCTCCAGCATACGTTTGTCGTTATACGCTTTACCTGAGCGCTCAATGTGCAGTATTTGCTTGCTTATTTGCTCTTCAATGAGGATAAAACACGCATGAAATTCACCACGAATATCAACCATTTCAAGCATTGGCTCTATGTATTCGTCAAAGGCTTCTATTACCGCTTTATAACGCTTTTGCAGCGATTGCACTGCATTATTTGATTTGGCTTGTTCAACAATGTTTAAAATAGCGTTTTCGTTGTGCGTATAAAGCTTCATTATTTTACGCACCCGATCATCCATAATGCGGCTGTAGCGGCGTAAGTCGTCAAAGTCTTCTATTTCGCCAGCGTTATCTAGGCGGTTACCTAAACGAGCCAGGTCCTCTACTAATACGCTAATTTCTTGTGCTAAACCTAAATGCTCTTCTTGCAGTAAAAAAGTAGCAAAATCGGCAATGGCACGATTTATTTCAAGTTGAGAGGATTTAGCCAGTGGAATTAAAATATCTTGGTTTAACAAACGATTTGTTTCTTTATAAATGCGTTCGTTTGACCACGTAGGCTGCTTTTGCTTAATCGCGTTTTGTACGTCTTTTAGGCTAAAGTCAGCCATTTTAAAACGTTTAAATAATAGCTCTAATACACCCCAATGTTCGGTTATGGTGTTTAGCAGCTTTTTAGCTGGGATCATAAGGGGTTACAACATCCTAGTATTTTATTATTGAGTTCTTTTAGAAGACTCATTATTACGTATTTTTAATTAACCTTGTCTGTATATAGTATTCGTTTTTAAGACCATTTAATAATAGTTTTTGCATAGAGGCAGTGCTAAAATTCGCGCCGAAAATAGGCACATGAAATGGAATGTTATTTGTGTGTTCTTTAAAACTATATCAAAGGTTGTTTAACTACCATGGTTTCCTCGATTATTCTAACCCTGATAGCGATTGCATTTTTACTGATCGTTATAGAAGATATAATCCATGTAAATAAAGCTAAAACCACGCTGTTTTTTGGTACGCTTTGCTGGATTCTTCTTTTTATATACCCCCTACACGGGCAAAGCCCCGATACGATTCAGCATCTTTTAAACGAAAATATTTTAGAAATTGCCTCATTATGGCTATTTTTAATGGCTGCAATGACCTTTGTCGCGTATTTAAATTCAAAGGGGTTTATAGAAAATATTGTGCACCGTGTTATGCCAAAAAGTATTAGCGAAAAAAAGCTCATGTTTTTGGTGGGTGGTTTTGCGTTTTTGTTCTCGTCGATTTCAGATAACGTAACAGCGACGCTTATATCGCTTGCGGTTGTTATGTCGTTAAAGCTTGAACCTAAAAAGCTCGTTAAATACGCCACGCTTATTGTGTTTGGAGTGAACTCAGGTGGGGTATCGCTAATAACAGGTGACGTAACCACACTAATGATATTTTTAGATGGCAAAGTAACCATTGCTCATTTATTACTACTTATAGCGCCAGCACTTGCAAGCGTTATGCTGCTTGCTGCGTTACTGTCTATAGGTATGAAAGGGCGTGTTGAGTTTGCTAGTGCAGGTAAAACCCGCATTGAAAAAACCGACATAACCATTGCTGTTATATTTTTATCTACCGTAGTGAGCACACTTACGTTGAGTGTAATTTACAGCGTACCGCCTTTATTAACCTTTTTGTTTGGCTTATCAGTGATGTTTTTAGTGGCGCAATTTTTAATGCGCAAAAAAGACATAAACAAAGACATAATCGATTTTGTTCGCGATATAGAATACGACACATTATTGTTTTTTGTAGGTGTACTTTTACTTGTAGGCGCACTTAAAGAAATTGGTATGTTGAGTAAATTTACCGACCTATACACGGTAATGGCACCAGAATACGCAAACTACTTAATGGGCATATTATCAGCAGGGGTCGATAACGTACCGCTTACCGCTGCATTATTAAAAGCCAATATAGTAATGAGCCAACAACACTGGTTGTCGTTTACGTATGCAACGGGCGTGGGCGGTTCAATGCTTATTATTGGTTCGGCTGCGGGCATTATTGCCATGAGTAAAGTTAAAGCGCTTACCTTTATGAGCTACTTGCGTTTATCGCTGCATTTATTAATTTGTTACACGGTTGGATATGCGGGCTCGTATTACATGGGCAGTTTTATTTAACTCATAAATTATTAAATGCTTGACAGCTAGACGTCTAAACGATAACTTTCAAAGCCCCGCTACTTAGTGGGGTTTTGTTTTATTAGCCACTGGTTAATAAAGCATTCAGAAGAGGTGCGATACTTAGGTACTTAATGTTAGGCGACGAAAGCCGATGATCATTAAGGAGGGAAGTACTCGCCGAGGAAAATAATGGTACGTCGTCATTGTTTTTCGGTTTATGGGGCTGAATCCTCAAAACTGTCACCAATATAGGTGGAGAGCTTCTGGCAGTGGACTTATCTTCAAGCATTCCTTTGCCAAGTTCTTCTTGTTTTATTGCGGTTTGGAGACCGCGAAAGGAGACTAAATGACTACCCAATCAGTGCCACAAACAGTATCAGGCGCAAAATCAGATTACATCGTTGCCAAATTTGGTGGAACAAGTGTTGCAAATTTTGAAGCGATGAGTCGCTGTAGCGAAATTATTGTTGCAGATAAAAGCGTACGTATTGTTGCCGTGAGCGCCAGTGCCGGCGTAACTAATCACTTAGTTGCACTGTGTAAATCAAGCATTACTCCTAGTGAGCGCCAAGAACACATAAATGGCGTGCTTGCTATTCAACAAACTATTTTAGATGAATTATCGCTAGATACCGATTTAGCGGTTGGCTTTAACGAAACCCTAAAAGCATTTCAAACATTGGCTCAAGAGCCACTAACAACCGATCAGCAACACGACGAGCTACTTAGCTTTGGTGAGCGTTTATCGTCGTATTTGTTTGCACAGGTACTTCGTTTACAGGGTTTAAATGCCGATCGCTTTGATGTGCGCAAGGTGCTTAAAACAGACAGCCAATTTGGTAAAGCAACGCCCAATGTTGCAGCCACAGCGCAAGCTGCTAAAGATCATTTAATTCCGTTATTAGACGCTCAAGTGATTGTAACTCAAGGATTTATTGGTAGTGACGAATACGGTCACACCACAACGCTAGGACGTGGTGGTTCAGACTACAGCGCTGCATTACTAGCTGAAGCGATTAACGCTAAAAGTGTGCATATTTGGACCGACGTAGTGGGCATTTTTAGCACCGACCCGCGTTTGTGCGCAAAGGCGACGCCAATTGCACGCTTAAGTTTTGACGAAGCCGCTGAAATGGCAACCTTTGGCGCAAAAGTATTACACCCAGCGACTATTTTACCAGCGAGTCGTAGCCACATTAACGTGTTTGTAGGTTCTAGCCGAGAGCCTGAGCGTGGCGGTACGTGGATTGAGCGTGAAAAATCGCAGCAACCAGGTATACGCGCAGTAACGCAACGTAAAAACCAAATATTGCTTACGCTTAAAAGCCCAGAAATGCTACTAGCAAGCGGCTTTTTAGCACGCGTATTTACACTATTAAGTGAATACAATATATCGGTAGATTTGGTAACTACATCAGAAATCAGTGTGGCTATAACGCTTGATAACGCGCAAAACGCCTCGCGCCCAGAGCTTGATCAAGAATGCCTAGATAAGCTTGCAGAGTTTTGCCATGTTTCGGTAGAAAACAACCTAACATTGGTGGCACTTATTGGCTCTGAGATTCAATTACGCCAACACGAAATGAACTTAATGAGTGTACTAAAAGACTTTAACATTCGATTAATTTGTCACGGTGCTAGTAAGCACAACCTGTGCTTTTTAGTAGAGCAAACTGAGTCAGATAACGTAGTACAGTCTATTCATAGCCGTTTATTAGAAAACGATTTTGCTGCGTAAATAACGGTTATTCAGGAAAATTAACTAGTAAGGTTGCTTAACAAAATTAATTAATAAAGTCATTTAATAAAAAGCATCGCCAGTCGGTGCTTTTTTTATGCACCACACTCACATCAAAACAAACATTACTGTCACTGCTATCAGCTACAGTAACGCGATTACTGCAAGCACTCAGCTTTGCACTATTTAATTCGTCAAACACATTGGGGCTAAGTAACTTTGCAATAGGGCGGCTGGTGGCTTTAGCAAGAGACTCTTTTAGTGTCCAAATTCTAAAAAACGTATCTGCTTGGGCTTGAGTATTAGTAGGCTTGGTGATAAGTGTAATTTCATCATTATGATAAAAATGCTTAGCAAGCTTTTCAAACGGTCGCTTTAGGCTTACTTTTTCAATATCAAAACCAAACTCACTTTTATCAAAATTTAGCGCGACCCCAACTAAACCATGCGAGTGTGAAATACAGGTATTTATAACATCACCACTTACATGTATTTGCAGCTTTGAGCTTGCTTCGTCAAATTCGGTACTCATTTTATTAAGGGGTACGTGCGTATGTTGTGGCTGCGCTACTTTAATAAGGTGTTTTAACAATAACCGCGTAGCTAAATACTCTTGCTTAGCTTGTGGGCTTTTACGGCGGTTTATAATAGTTAATTCAAATGGGCTTAAGCAATCGGGCAAATTAAAGTCACTAAGCTCAAGTGTTTTAGCATTAAATAATAAAATACTGTTACTCGCAAAAGACAAATTTGCCAATTGAGTTGAAGTAATACTCAAGGCGTTTTTAAAATAGTGTTCAGTCATAAAAGCCCTAAAGCAAAAGAAGTCGCTGATATTGTGAGCGGTTAACGCCACTAATAAAGGCTGGGTACAATTTTATTACTCAGCTGGCATGAAATATGGTTTAATTCACAATAATCAAAATAATAACAGATTTGTAGATGTATGGCACAAGTGCGTGATGGGTTTCAAAGCCGACTTGGTTTTGTTTTAGCCGCTGCTGGCGCAGCAGTGGGTTTGGGTAATATTTGGGGTTTTCCTACGCAAGCGGCCAACCATGGCGGCGGTGCTTTTTTACTGGTTTATTTTATTGTTATATTTTTACTTGCGCTACCTGCGCTGTATACCGAACTTTATTTAGGTCACAAAGCACAAGCTAACCCGGTAAAAGCATTGGGCGATGCATGGCAAAACACTAGCCGTAAAGTAGGTGCAGCAGCCGGTTACATAGGCCTTGCGGGCGCAGTTGTTATGCTAAGTTTTTATTCAATAGTGGCAGGGTGGATGCTTTCGTACGCTATTGAACCCATAACAACCTTTTTAGGTTTCACAGGCGCAAGCGAATTTTTACATAGCGACTCAGTGCTGCGTAATTTTGTATTTACGCCGCTTATGCTTATTTTAACTGCCAGTATTATTTTAAAAGGGGTAAAATCGGGAATCGAAACTTGGTCGCGCCGTTTGATGCCACTTCTGCTTGTGCTGCTTGTTGGTTTAATTGCCTACATTGCAACACTCGATGGCGCAAGCGAAGGCTTTGCCGCGTATTTAATCCCTGATTTTAGCCAAATACTCGACCCTAATTTAATTATTGCCGCAATGGGGCAAGCGTTCTTTTCGCTCTCGTTAGGTGTGGGTTGTATGATGATTTACGGCTCGTATTTACAACCAGATGCTAATTTACCAAAGCTCACAGCAGGTGTTGCACTACTTGATACTGGCGTTGCTTTTTTAGCGGGGTTACTTATTATTCCTGCTATTTATGTGGCGCAGCACAACGGTGTAGAGGTATTTAGTGGCGGTAAATTGATTGGTGAAGGGCAGCTAATTTTTGCTATTTTACCTGAGCTATTTAGCACCATGGGCGAAATTGGCTTATTAGTTGGTTTATTGTTTTTTGTATTAATGTCTATCGCATCGGTTACGTCAACTATATCGACGACTGAAATTCCGGTAGCGTTTTTAGTCGAAAACCACAACGTTAGTCGCACCAAAGCAACATGGGCAGTGAGCGCCGTTGTACTTGTGTGTGCAAGCGCAATTATACTAAATTTTGATTGGTTATTTGGCTTAGTTATTATGCTATTTACTCAATACCAATTGCCGCTTATGGGCTTGTTTTACTTTATTACGGTAGGTTGGATGTGGCAGCGTGGTAATAAATTACACCAAGCAACAACAGGCGTACATTACTGGTTTGCTCAGTATATTCGTTTTGTTTGCCCAATATTAATGACCTTGGTATTTGCAAACGTTGCGTTTGGTTAAGCTCTATTTAAAGTGAATTTTTAAACAAAAAAAGCGAATAGGGCTCACCTTATTCGCTTTTTTTGTGCCTGTTATCTAGGTATAGCTTAGGTCTTTATAAAACCTCATTAGTTAGAGGCCTACCTTCATTTACTTCAAGCGCGTTAAGTAGGGTTGTGTTTGCTATTTCGGTGAGTGCCTCTTGGGTAAAAAAGCCCTGATGCCCCGTTACTAAAACATTTTTAAAGCTCACTAAGCGCGAGAATATATCGTCTTGGTTTATTTCGTCACTGTGGTTTTTAAAAAACAGCTCCGACTCTTGCTCGTAAACGTCGAGCCCTAAATACCCTAATTTTTTAGTTTTAAGTGCATTAATGCACGCTTTGCTGTTAAGCAGTGCCCCGCGAGAGGTGTTAATAAGCATAACACCGTTTTTCATTTTACTAAATGCCTCATCATCTATTAGATGATGAGTTTGTTCCGTTAATGGGCAATGCAAAGAAATCACATCGCTTTGGCTAAGCAAGGTGTCTATATCGGTAATTGTATAATTGCCAGGTTGCGCGTATGGGTCGCACACTAATACTTTAGCGCCAAAGCCATTTAAAATGTTACACAGCGCAAGGCCAATTTTACCGCAACCTACAATACCCACGGTTTTATTGTGCAAGTTAAAACCAAGCAATCCGTTTAAATCAAAATTGTCTTCGCGTACGCGGTTATACGCTTTATGGGTTTTACGGCTAAGCGTGAGCATAAGTGCAATACAATGCTCGGCTACTGCTTCTGGGCTGTAAGCCGGTACGCGTAATACTTTAATTTTATGTGCTTTTGCTGCAGGTAAATCAACATTATTAAATCCTGCACAACGCAGTAAAATAGTATTTATGTCTTGGCTTGCCAATTGTTCAATAACCGTGTCGTTTACGGTGTCGTTTACAAATACACATATGGCATCAAACCCGTTTGTTAAAATGGCCGTTTGTTCGCTCAGGGATTGCTCAAAATACGTTATTTTTATATCACGATGATCGCGTGTACTTTGTTCAAAAAAAGGCAGTTCGTACTTTTGAGTACTAAAAAAAGCAATGTTCATGGTAATAGCCTCGACACTTAATAAGTATCAATACAATAAACTACTTTATAAACCTGTGCTTTAGTAACACGCATTTTATTGATTTAAATTAAGCCTTAGCTGGCGTAAACAAAGGTATTTTTGATGCTACCTTTTTACCACCTCTTGCAGCGCTTAACTTTGCAGCTTGCAGTAAGTTGCTTTCTATTACTTGTTTAAGTGTTTCGGGCTTAGTACGCGGTGCATAGCGTGCAACAAGTTGCCCTTGTGAGTTAATTAAAAACTTAGTGAAATTCCACTTAATTGCACGATTTTGCGAAATACCCCGCGTATGCGACTTTAAATAATTAAACAACGGATGTGTTTCTGGCCCGTTTACCATTACCTTACCAAATACCTCAAACGAGATATTAAATTGATCTTGGTAAAAGTCTTTTATGGCTAAATTATCAAGCGGCTCATTTTGGCCAAACTGGTTACACGGAAACGCTAGCACAGTAAAACCATTGCTTTTGTATTGCTGGTAGAGCTTTTCGAGTGCGTTTAATTGCACCGAAAAATTACACTTACTCGCTGTATTAACAATAAGGACGGTTTTGCCCTGTAACTGGCTAAGAGGAAAATTTTCGCTGTTATAAAGTGGTGCATTAAATTGATAAATACTGTCCATAGGTTACCTACTTACCTTTCCCGTTAAGGAAATTTTATAAAGACTTTCATTCGCTTTTTTATCGACCGGTTGACATAATCGAGGTCTAGTTTCTAAGTTATCAGTTAAATAGGTCATTTTTATGTCAATGAAAGTCGCATTTATAGGTTTAGGCGTAATGGGTTACCCAATGGCGGGGCATTTAGCAAAAGCAGGGCACAGCGTATGCGTTTATAACCGCACACAAGCTAAAGCACAAACGTGGACTGCAGAACATTCAGGAAGCTTTGCATCAACCCCGCGCGAAGCTGCCAACAATGCCGACATTGTATTTATGTGTGTTGGTAACGATGACGACTTACGCTCAGTAGTGTATGGCGACGACGGCGTGTTAGCGGGCATGCTGCCGCACACTGTTTTGGTTGATCACACAACAACCTCAGCTGAAGTAGCACGTGAAGTGGCTGCAAAAGCGGCTCTGCAAAATATCGACTTTATAGATGCGCCTGTATCGGGCGGACAAGCTGGCGCCGAAAACGGCGTATTAACGGTTATGGCGGGTGGTAGGGAAGCCGTATTTGCTAAAGTGCAGCCAGTTATGGCGGCGTTTAGTCGTTTTAGCCAATTACTAGGCGGCGTTGGCTCGGGACAACTTTGTAAAATGGTTAATCAAATTTGTATTGCTGGTGTAGTGCAAGGTTTAGCTGAAGGCTTACATTTTGCCAAGCAAGCTGGGCTTGATGGTGAAAAAGTTATAGAAACCATTTCTAAAGGTGCTGCCGGTTCGTGGCAAATGGAAAACCGTTATAAAACAATGTGGGCAGGGGAATATGAGTTTGGTTTTGCCGTAGATTGGATGCGTAAAGATTTAGGCATTGCACTCGATGAAGCTAAAAACAATGGCGCTACTTTACCAATGACCGCAACGGTCGATCAATATTACGCCGACGTACAAGCACTTGGCGGCGGCAGATACGACACCTCAAGCTTACTAGCACGCATTGAAGCGCTACATAAAAAGTAACGCTGTAGACGCGAAGCTTGTTTGCGTGACGGGCAAAGCCCGTAAAGTAATTTATTCACAAAGAGGTTATGAGGCGCTGCGCTTTTAGAGGAAGTAATAGATCTAAAAGATTGTTGTTTTATGTCTTCTCATTTACTCCTTATTCGCTTCTCTTTGTGAATAGAGTTTTATTTAAGCAATTAAAAGCTGCGCTTTTCACGTGAGCAAGCTCTACGTTTACCGCCAAAGTGTAACTGTGGGTTTAATTTGTAGACGCGAAGCTTCCTTGCGTGACGGGCAAAGCCCGTAAAGTAATTTATTCACAAAGAGGTTTAGAGGCGCTGCGCTTTTAGAGGAATTAATAAGTTTAAAACGGTTGTTGCTTTTATGTCTTCTCATTTACTCCTCATTCGCTTCTTTTTGTGAAATAGATTTTTATTTAAGTAATTAAAAGCTACGCTTTTCACGTGAGCAAGCTCTACGTTTACCCCAAAGTGTAGATATGAGTTTTACTTGTAGACGCGAAGCTTGCTTGCGTGACGGGCAAAGCCCGTAAAAGTGACTTATTCACAAAGAGGTTTAGAGGCGCTGCGCTTTTAGAGGAAGTAATAGATCTAAAAAGTTATTGTTTTTATGTCTTCTCATTTACTCCTCATGCGCTTCTTTTGTGAATAGTGTTTATTTAAGTAATCAAAAGCGGTGCTTTTCACGTGAGCAAGCTCAACGTCTACCGCCAAAGTTTAACTGTGGGTTTAATTTGTAGACGCGAAGCTTGCTTGCGTGACGGGCAAAGCCCGTAAGATTTATTCACAATGAGGTTATGAGGCGCTGCGCTTTTAGAGGCAGTGATAGATAAAAAAGATTGTTGGTCTTTATGTTTTCTCATTTACTCCTCATTCGCTTCTCTTTGTGAAATAGATTTTGCTTTGTTTGAAGTGGTACAGATATTTATAAACAAAAACGCGACGCTTTATTGCTAAAGCGTCGCGTTTTTAATGCGTTATACAAACAAAATTACATGCTTTGAGCGTAGTTATACAGCGCCTTTAAAATTGTAAGATTTTTTTCGCTGTCGTCATGTTCATGCGCTAGGTTTTCAAGGGTGATCATAAAATCTTGCGCATTAATCGACGGTTGATCTTCCCCGTGTATTAACTTGTTTTGGCAATACTGGCGCCATTGGTCAAGCTCTTGCTGGTTTAGCGTTTCAGGCCAGTTACGGGCGCGGTATCTAAACAACAATGTATTAAACTTTTTATCTTCAAAGTCTAACTTCAACCCAGCCAATTCATCTGGTTTAGCATCGCGAATAATCGCAAATTTAGCTTTATCGGCATGGCTTGTAAAACCATCGTAAAGTAAGTAGTCAACGTTAGTAGTTGCGCTGTAATCGCCTTGCTCGTTAAACACTTCGGTTACTTTATCGCGAAGGTCGGTATTGGCTTTTAAAATAGCTAAGTTAGCTAAGCATTGCTCGCGGTCAATCCCAAGGCGGGCGGCGTTTTCAGGCAATAATGTTTTAGCTGGGGCTAAAATAGGGCACTTGTTTAAATGCACTAGTTTTAAGCCAACAGGTAATTCACCCTCGGCTAAATCTACACGTTTGGTGTATAAGCGTTTGCGTAACTCTTCTACGTTTAAATCAATGAGTACTTGTGGATTTTGGGTTAAATCAAAACAAATAACCGCGTTTTTATTTACCGGATGAAAGCTCATTGGTGCAACCCAGCTTGTACAGCCTTGTGTTGCAGGTATGCGCGATGTGGTATGCACCAGCGGCGTCATGTTAAATACATCAACCAATTCAGCAAGGGCTTTTTTGCCACGGAGTCCAAAAAAGAAGTTATACAGCTTTGGCTGTTTTTCTTTTATTAGTTTAGCCAGTGCAATAGTGGCGGTTACGTCGCTTAGCGCATCGTGCGCTGCGGCGTGTTCAATACCATTAGCTACGGTTAAATGTTCTAACTTAAAGCTTGGGCTGCCGTCTTCTTTTAACGGCCATTCAATCCCTTCAGGGCGCAGCGCGTAACAAGCACGTACTAAATCAATAATATCCCATCGGCTATTGTTATTTTTATATTCACGCTCGTATGGGTCGTAAAAGTTACGGTAAAAGCTATAACGGCTTACTTCGTCATCAAACCGAATACTGTTATAACCGGCAACACAGGTGTTTGGCACGCTAAATTCGGCATGAATTTTTGCTATAAACTCAGCCTCAACCAAGCCTTTTTTCATCGCCACTTGTGGCGTAATACCCGTAATTAAACACGCCTCAGGGTGAGGCAAGTAATCCGCTTGCGGCTTACAATATTCAATAAGCGGCTCGCCAATAATATTTAAATCAAGATCGGTACGAATACCCGCAAATTGGCTAGGTTTATCCTTTTGAGGGCTCGCTCCCCAAGTCTCGTAGTCGTGCCAATAGATTGTTGCTTGATTTTGCTCTTGATATGCCATTTGAAAACCCTGAGTAGTTAACTTAAAAGCGCCTATATACGCGCCAAGTTACTAAAATAATGAATTATTTAGATTATGGCATATGGGCGAGGGAGTTTATAGGTTCTGGTGATAAAGATGTGTTAGTGATGTTTAATAATGTAATAATACCAGTCGCCAATATTGTTAGTTAGTGTGGTGCAAATGTCTTTATTAATGTAGTTATAAGGGTAATATTTTATAAATAGGGAATATAAGCATTTTAAACATTAAATTAATAGCGGCTTTGACTAATGGAGAGAGTGATTAATGGTAAATATGATAATTGGACTTCTATGTGCTTTAGCTGGTGGTTATATGGGGCACTATTTTACTGTAAAAATGTTCAATGACAGAGTCAAAGCACAAAATAAAGCTTTATATGATGAATTTGAAATAATTAAAGATATGTTTGCTAGCCATATCAAAGGGTTATTAGATGACTTCGACTCAAATTTAAAATCGAAGTACTCAGGGCTACGTAAGCTAGATATGAGTTTTGTTAATAGTCTATTACTTGAACTGGCAGCATCAAAAGACATACCTTCAAAAGAGGTTCGATTATTGATAAAAAATCTAAATCAAGTCTCAGCAAACCTATCTGAGAAAATATATAGTCGAGAGAGTAAAATTGAAGAATGGTTTAATGCACCACTTAATATAGAGCCTAAAGATAGATTTGCATTTAAATCATCGATCCAATTTCATACCGGTGGGTTATTATTGGTAGCTATTGATGTTATTTACCACACAAGCAAAGTACTTCGTGACCGTAATCACTTTCAATTTAATTCCCCTTCGCACATCGAATTTGCAGAAGTAGCATGTAAAGTTTCTGGTATATATTTTGATAAGCAAGTTTGGGAACGGATCGTCAGCGGCTCTCTTTTAGGTACTAAATAATATAAATAAATCTTAATAAGAGATTTTTTGGTTCAAAAAGCAATGAGATTAAAATTAAAAGTAACATTCCTTTGCTCATTCCTTATATCTACTAGTGCCTTAGCTGGACTGGCTAAAGTTCAAGTAAATGGCTTTGAGGTTGAATACGAGCTAGCTGGTAAAGGTAAACATACTATTTTACTTGAAGCGGGCGGTTCTGCTGGTTTAAGTGATTGGGACCCGGTTTTTGAATCACTTACCAAGCACGCTAAAGTTATACGGTATTCTCGTATTGGTAATGGCGGCTCTGCACAAATAAAGAAAAACTATAGCTCAGAAGAATATGCAGCTGAGGCTGTGTTATTACTTAAAACACTGAAAATAGAAGAGCCTGTTGTGTATGTTGCGCACTCTTATGGTGCTTATATTGCGCGTGTATTTGCTGCAACATACCCTAATAAGATTAAAGCGTTGATGTTGATTGAGCCTGCATCAGAGCACGATGTAGATATTATGCGCGCGATTGATTTGCCACGCGCTGAAAAAGAAATTGCAGCAATAAAGCTTGATGACATGAAAAATGGCATGTCGAATCAGTATTTAGATTTTTGGGCAAAACGCCCGCTGCCTGATTATCCACAAATTGCTGATGTACCCGTGACTGTTATCGCCTCAGTTAGAAAATATAAAAAGCCATCGGTATTATTTTTTACCGACAAAGCGCGTGAAATGTGGGGCGACTTACATTCAAAGTGGGCTAATGCCTTTCCTCAAGGTGAAATAGTTATAACAAATAAAAGCTATCACTACCCGCAAAATGATGAGCCAGAAATGTTTGTAGCCCAAGTAGTTAAGTTGCTTGAACGCACTAAATAAGTTTAAGTTTCGTTGGTTGTTTTTATAAATACCAATTGCCGTAAATTAGTAATTTGGCATTAGACTAAAGTCTATAGGTTAGATTTATTCACTTATTAGGTTTGTTTTAATCGTTTGTCGATTTTGTGTTAATTCTCTAAAGTTCAGTTGTCGGCAACAAGCACGGCTTAACCAACAGGACTACGACCATGAAACTTACTCTTATCAAAACTATCGCTCTTAGCTCACTACTTACATGTTCAGCTGCTGCAATGGCTGAGCAAAGTGATTACAAATTAATGGTTATTGAAACTGCAACAGCGCCACAGCCACTTGAGCAATCATTTAATAGCTGTGCACTGAATGTTAAGTCAAAAAATTACGCTGAGGCTGAAGCAATTTGTACTAAAGCAATTGCGCTTTTAAAAGACGCAGATGGCCCTAAATTTAAAGTGCGCCAACTTACGTCATTCGCATTAAGCAACCGTGGTGTTGCACGTTTAAAAGCGAACAACGACACTGCTGGCCTTGCTGATTTATACGAAGCAAACCAAATGTCTACAAGTACAATGGTATCGCACAATTTAACTCGCGCTAAAGAAGAGCTTTCTTTATAAACACTTTATAAAGTGCTTACCAAAAGCATGTTATAAAATAGCGAGAGTAAAAAAGCCCATGTTAGGTTAATTCCTAACATGGGCTTTTTTGTTTTATTTAACGCGTGAGTTAATACTTTAAATACGTTAACAGAGTAGGGTGTGTATTTATAATTAATATTTTGGGTATGCTTGTTTAGGCTACACGAATATAATGCGAGATAACCGTATAAAAATAATAACCCTTCTGCTTTGCTTGTTTTGAGCAAGGCATCATTAAATAAATATTGAGATTTAAACCATGGCACCAGGAACCAGCCTAAGCGTACTTGAAATAAGTGCGATATTTTTATCAATTACCGCGTTACTCACCTATGTAAACCATCGCTTTATTGGCTTGCCAACAACCATTGGCGTTATGGTTATTTCGATGCTTTTATCTATCGGCGCTATATTTTTGGGCTTTTTAGGGTTTGATGATCTTATAGATTACGAAGTGAGCTTGCTAGATCAGTTAGATTTTACTGAAGTTTTGCTCGATGGCATGCTCTCTATGCTACTTTTTGCTGGGGCGCTACATGTAAATGTTAGCGATTTAAGGCGCTATAAATTGCCAATAGGTATTTTGGCCTGTGTTGGTACGTTGCTATCTACGGTTATTATTGCTGGTGCGCTTTATTTAGTGCTTCCTTTGCTCGGTTTTGATTTAGCGTTTATTTGGTGTTTACTGTTTGGCGCGTTAATATCGCCAACCGATCCGATTGCGGTAATGGGAATTTTACAATCTGCGGGTGCGCCTAAAAGTATTGAAACCGTGATTGCGGGTGAATCGTTGTTTAACGATGGTATAGGCGTGGTTATTTTTGTGCTTTTATTGGGTGTTTTATCAAGTGGTGATATTCCTACAACCTATTATGTGGCACACACGCTGGCGGTTGAAGCCGGTGGCGGTATTGTTTTTGGTTTGGTACTAGGTGGTATTTTATATTACTTACTTAAAAGTATTGATAGTTACCAAGAAGAAGTACTACTTACTTTAGCAGGCGTTATTGGTGGTTATGCATTGGCTAGCCATTGGCATTTGTCGGGCCCACTTGCAATGGTAATGATGGGGTTAATGGTGGGTAATCATGGTCGCAGTATGGCTATGAGCGACAAAACACGCCATTACGTTGATTTATTTTGGGAGCTGATTGACGAAATTTTAAATGCCATTTTATTTGTACTCATAGGGCTTGAAGTCGTCATGATTGCATTTTCGAGTAATTTGTTTATTGCTGGTGGCTTAACAATTTTAATAGCGTTAATGGCACGTTTAATTGTTGTGGGTATAACAACCACTACATTTAATAAGCAATTAGAGTTGCCAACTGGTGCGTGGAAAGTTTTAACCTGGGGTGGCTTGCGTGGTGGTATTTCGGTTGCACTGGTATTGCAACTACCTGATGGGAACGAGCGCGATATTTTATTGGCTCTCACTTATGCGGTTGTGGTGTTTTCTATTTTAATTCAGGGTTTGAGTATTGGTAAAGTAGCCAAAACTATCCGTTAAATATAATTTTTTAAAAAGCGTGTGAAATAGCTGTATTTCACACGCTTTTTATTTTTCTTATAAAAAAAAGGGCAATTAAAACGTAAAGCTGAGCTGCACACCGCTGTAAATATGTTCTTGTGCTTCCCAGTAGTCGCCATCTATTTGGCGCGCACGGGTAAATACTTCTATTTTAAATGGCTTAAAGTGATAACCCGCACCTATACCTGCGTAGCCATCTATGTCGTTGTTCGATTTTTCTATTTGGTAGGTGTTATCGCCTCTATCGTTTTTAAAGGCGAGTTCGAACAGATCTAAGCCAAGCTCGGCGTATATAAAAAAGTCATTAAAATAACCAAGCTTCATGCCATTGTCCCACGTTATAAATTCTTCTTGCTCGCCTTGTTTATTATCGATTACTGCCGCGCCAATTGCGCTTGTAAAAACAACACCAAAGTTACTGTAATTTTGCTTAACCATCATTTCTACACCTGCAGATGTAATGCTGCTATCGCCATTAAATTCTGATTTTATAAACATACCGGTGTTAGGCATGTCATTACCGAGCAAAAGCCTTGCGTTAGCATTTTGGCTAAATAATAAAAGCGTGCTTAATAAAACAAAAAGAGGAAGTATGTGTTTCAAAAAAGTTAACCCATTAATGATGAAAAGTTACCAGAGCTGTAATTATAAATACATGACTTAGTATTGCATGTAATTAAATGTATAAATTTGTTTGATAGTTACTCAGCTATGCCAAAGTAAGGTGTTTAAAATAAAACCAACTAAAAAAAAGCATAAATAATTATATACATTTTAAAACGTAAAGTAGCGATTTTAGGCACGATTGTTGGTGCGTAAGTTGTTTAAATATATAGAAAAAGTTTAAACGTATTAGACTAAGGTCTATAGGTTAATTTTCTTCACTTATTAGGTTTGTTTTAATCGTTTGTCGGGGTTGTGTTAATTCTCTAAAGTTCAGTTGTCGGCAACAAGTACGACTTAACTTACAGGAAATTAATCATGAAATTTACACTTATCAAAACTATCGCTCTTAGCTCACTATTAACATGTTCAGCTGCTGCAATGGCTGATCAAAGTGATTACAAATTAATGGTTATTGAAACTGCAACAGCGCCACAGCCACTTGAGCAATCATTTAATAGCTGCGCACTAAATGTTAAGTCAAAAAATTACGCTGAGGCTGAAGCAATTTGTACTAAAGCAATCGCACTTTTAAAAGACGCAGATGGCCCTAAATTTAAAGTACGCCAACTTACGTCATTCGCATTAAGCAACCGTGGTGTTGCACGCTTAAAAGCGCATAACGATACAGCTGCACTTGCTGATTTATACGAAGCATCAAAATTGTCTAACAGCTCAATGGTATCGCACAACTTATCTCGCGCTAAAGAAGAATTATCTCTATAAGGTCTTTTTATAAAGTGCTTACTAAAGCATAATATAAAATAGCGAGAGTAAAAAAGCCGATATTGGGTTAAACCCCAACATCGGCTTTTTCGTGTTTATTAACTTTGTATTGTGTTATACCAATTCGCAATAATACATAATCATTTTGCGGGGCTAAACGTGTCGCTACCTGCGTTAAAAAATTCTCATTTAGAACAACCAAATAGCGAATTTTTTGCCTAGCTATCAACACGTTTTTCCATCCTCAAAATAGATCACTTAATTAAGCGAATTGGTATTATTAAAAAATAAAAAAATGTATTTTGCTATTTATTGTTTAGTGATTTTCATGGTTTTTAACTAATTGTAATTACTAAGTATTTTTACAAGTGTTAGACTAAAGTCTATAGGTTAGATTTATTCACTTATTAGGTTTGTTTTTATCGTTTGTGGTAATTGAGCTAACACTCTAAAGTTAAGTTGTCGGCAACAAGTACGACTTAACTAATTAGGAATATAATCATGAAATTTACACTTTTAAAAACCATCGCTCTTGGCTCATTATTAACTTGCTCAGCTGCTGCAATGGCTAATCAAGGTGATTATAAATTAATGGTTATTGAAGACTCTGTAACTGCAGCACCCGCATTTGAAAAGTCATTTAATAGCTGTGCTTTAAATGTTGAAGCAAGAAACTACGAAGAAGCAGAAGCTATTTGTACACAAGCAATTGCATTGCTTAAGCAAAGCCATGGTCCGCGTTTAAAAGTACGTGAACTTACATCGTTTGCATTAAGTAACCGTGGTGTAGCACGTATTAAGGCTCAAAAAGACACTGCTGGTATTTCTGATTTATATGAAGCGGTTCAAATTTCTAAAAACTCACTTGTAACACATAACTTAACTCGCGCTAAAAAAGAGTTATCTTTATAAGAATGCTTGTATCAAGCGCTTATAATTTAGCGAGAGTATAAAAGCCCATATTAGGTAGCACCTAATATGGGCTTTTTTGTATGTTTGAATAACCGTAGTTACCTATAAACACACTTCTTTTAATAAAACAGTTTTACTGAATAATAGTGTTTTTAAAGGTGATTTTTAGAGTCTTACGTTACTAATTTATATTGGTAAGTACTTGTTACCTAAAACATAGATCTATAAATATAGAAACATAGGTAAAAATATAGTTTTTTAGCATGATTCAACTGTGCAGTAAAACGGGATTGTTTTATTTAAGCTGTTGTTTTTAATTGATAATAAAACCTAATGTCTTTGACTTTAGTCTGTTTTTATTTAAAAATCGAAGTAATATATATTTTATAGCATTGACGCCACGTGGATGCTAATCACTGTTTTGTGATGAATAGCTAGATATGACTTTTGTTTTATTTTTAGTCCCACCTCAATCTTACTAAAAATTAAACAGGGAATAGAGTAGTTATTAACTTGCGCAATAAAAATAAAAAGCGCAAATAAAGGGATTTAAAAATGCAATTTAAACTAAAAAAAATAGCTGCCTTGTTATTCGGGGTGGGTATTAGCCTTTCTGTATTTGCCGAAGATATAGAGCTATACGTAAACCATAATGTTGAAACCGACGAAAAACCACGTGTAATCATTGTTTTTGATACATCTGGAAGTATGAAAAACTTTTTACCCAACGGTATTAGAAAAGTAGATGCCGGCATCAGTGCAATGAGTCAGTTGGTTACTGATAATAGCTCTATCGATTTTGGTTTGATGCGTTTTAAAAATGATAATGGCGGCTATATTATGGCAGGTCTTGGATCTCCCCATTCTACAATTTTAAGCCAAATTCACAGTTTACCAGCGGCTGGTAGTACCCCAGTTACAGAAACCCTATGGGAAGCCTATTTGTATCTAACAGGTCAGAAAGTGTACTACGGACAAAACTCAAATGAGCGGGATTTTTCTGCTGAAACTGGTTCGCTATATTACGACAATAACTCTCGATACATATCACCATTTACCCAAGCAGTTGGTGCCGATGTACGTTGTGATAATTCAATCAATTTAATTTTGATGACTGACGGTGATCCTCAAAGTGATACTAACCGAAACGATGATATCAAATCATTATACAAATCTACTTTTGGCTCAAATCCTTCTAAAACAAGTAATAGTTATCTAGCCGCTTTAGCTCAGATAATACATGGTACAAGAGATGTTGAAGTTGACTTGTACGATACTACGCCAGAGGTTGCTGATACCGGACGCGTTTTTACTATCGGTTTTGGTAGTGGCATGAGTACAAATGGTAAAAAGTTATTAGAAAAAACCGCTTTATTGGGCGGCGGCGAGTACTTACATGCAGATACATCAACTGAACTTTCTGAAGCGCTTAATAATACAATATCGAAAATACGCGAAGTTAACGATAGTTTTTCATCTCCTACGGTAGCAAGTAATAATGTTGACCAAACACGTAGCCGAGAGTCAATTTACTTTGCGATGTTTTACCCAGAAACAGGCGCACGTTGGAGCGGGAATTTAAAAAAGCTAAAAGTGTCAGGCGCAAATATAGTCGATTCAACTGATCAAATAGCCCTTGATGAAAATGGGTTAATTGATGAGAAAGCGCGAACATTTTGGCTGCCAACTAATAAGCCTGCAGATGGGAATTTAGTAGCCCAGGGTGGCGTAAATTTACTTTTATCAACTTTAGACCCTGATAGCCGTAAAATCTACATAGATAAAACGGGCAGTATTATTGATTTTACTTTTGATAAAGTACAAACCATTTTAAATTTAGCGACAGGTACAGTTACCGATCTTGCCCCTGATTTGATTCCTAATATCGGGCTAACTTTACAGGAGAGTGATATTAGCTGGGCACGAGGGGTTGATGTTGACAATGAAGATGGTGATAACTCATCAGTAGATCAGCGAATCAATATTTTTGGCGACCCTTTGCATTCAAAGCCGGTATCTATAGATTACGGCGATGGAAGTATTCACATACTTGTTGGTACTAATGCCGGCTTTTTACATATGTTTGAAGACAAAGGCGATACTGTTGAAGAAAAGTGGGCTTTTACACCTGCTGCCTTATTAAAAAACATTCCTGCTTTGCGTAGTAATCTTGCAAATACAAAAGTGTATGGCATGGATGGGCCTATAAGTGTGTTCTTTAATAATAAAGGCTCAAATAGCGAAGGGTTAAACGATGGTGTTATTAGAGCAAGTGATGGTGATGAAGTGTGGGCATTTGCAGGTATGCGCAGAGGCGGTAATAATTACTACGCGCTTGATATAAGTGACCCAAAAAAACCTAAAAAATTATGGAATAAGCCTATTGTTGGTGGCTCAGAAGAATTTAAATATTTAGCGCAAACATGGTCTAAACCTCAAATTGCATACATTAAAGCCTTTGGTGAGGATCCATTGCTAATATTTGGCGCAGGCTACGATACAAACAAAGATAATGCGATTAGAACAACAGATGAAACCGGGCTAGGTATCTACATTGTTAATGCTAAAACTGGCGAAAAGGTATGGGCGCTGACTCCAGATGAACATGGTTTTACCGGAGAGCACAGTATTGCAGCGGATGTAACTACGCTTGACTCAGATTACGACGGGTATATTGACCGAATTTATGCAACCGATACAGGTGGTAATATTTGGCGAGTAGATATTCCTAGTGAAGATGAAGGTGATATTACCCATTTTAAACTTGCGGAGCTTGGCAGTACATTAGCGTCGCAAGACAGACGTTTTTTTTACAAACCATTAGTTGCTAGAACGCTGTTTAGTAAAGTTACTAAAACCAATTATGGTGGTGAAATGATCACCACCCGTTTAGATACCCCGTACGACGCAATAGTTATAGGTAGCGGAAATCGTTCAAACCCACTTGCTACTAATGAGCAAGATCAGTTGTATATGATCCGTGATGAAAACACCCTAACAAAAATATTTACTGAATTTCCAGCCCCAATAGTGCCAGATGATTTAATGAAAATGAATGAAGACCCATTTGGTAACGCACTTGATGACGTTGATAAATTTGTTAATCTTGAAGTTAAGTTAGCCGAATTTAAAGGGTGGCGATACGAATTAGGGACGGGTGAAAAGTCTCTTGCTGCAGCAACAGTCGTTGGTGGGGTTGCTTACTTTACTTCCTTTACGCCTGCATCTTCATCATCAACGCAAAACCAATGTTCGTTAACGGGTGGCGGTGGTTCGCTTTATGCCTTTCATTTGCATTATGGAACGAAGGTTTATGACGATGTGAAATTTGCAACAAGTAATGATGTACCAGATACACCGAAACTATTTTTTGGGGAAGGCCCGTCGTGTGCAGATAATGATGCGGATGGTAAGTGCGATTGGGATGATGCAACGGATGTAACGCAAGTTAGTCAGTTTTATTTAATAGGCCCTGGGGTTAAAGGTTCTGATAAGCCGATAAAAGCTATTGAAATACTTGGGCCAAATTTAAATGTTGAAGGTGGAAAAGTTAAGCTAGTAAATGGCGCTGAACCAATTGGTTTTGGCTTTAAAACCCAACAAACATATATTTATAAACGCGAAGAAAACGATACTCAGGCACTTTAAAAAACACAATGCAATAAACATAAGCCACCTTAGTTAGGTGGCTTTTTAATTTTAAGAGCAAATCAAAAATGCTAATGGTTTGCTTATATAATTGGTTTAGAGTTTTCGAAGGGCTCTAAACCAACCCATGTATAATACACATTCATTTACAAAATACTGCCTATCACTCAAGCCCTTTAGATTGGGTGCCTGTAGTCCATAGTGGTTAATAATAGCTGGCATTTGTTATATTTAATTAACAAATGTAAGAGCTAAATATAACATGGTGTGTCACTATATAGGTACAGGGCATGTTAACTTGTTGCCATCCCCCCATAAAAATTCAATAAATTTCTGTTGTTTAAATTTATACCAACCTGCATAAATCTTTGAGTAATTTAACAAATTAAATTGCACTATAACGTCGTTAAAATTTTATTTAGAACAACTAGATACAAAAATTTTTGCCTCGTTCTAGCATAATTTTCTTAACGTTAACTAGATCCAATATATAAGCAGATTGGCATTACTTATTTTGTATTAAAGTAACTTATAACAATATGATTTTTAATAATAATTAAAGTGCAAAAAAGGAAGTCTTTGTATGTTTTTTAAAAAAAGTCAGTTAGCTATTTCATTAGCGTTTACGCTAGGCCTTGTTGGATGTGGTGGCGGTGATAAAGCGGCCGTTGTAGAGCCAGTTGTAGCTAAGCCAGATCCTATAAAAGTAGATCCCGTAGAAGTTAACACTATCTCTCTTACAGGAAAGGTTATTGATGGTTATGTATATGGTGCAATAGTATGGCTGGATATTGATGGCGATGGTACTTTTGACGAGCAATCAGAACCTTCTGTAGTCTCTGAAGAATCGGGTAATTATAGTTTTAATTTTACAGAAGAGCAGGCGCTGTGTGTGCCGTATTCAACTATGTACGTTGATGTACCGGTTGGCGCAATTGACGAGGACTTAGGCGAGGTAACACAAGCGTATCAAATGTCATTTCCACCCTCAATTGAGGCTTTGACTGATGAAGATATTCGAAATATATCACCTTTAACAACCGTTATTTGGGAGCAGTTGAGCCTTCAATTACAAAAAAGTGGTAACAATAATTTAAGTTGTGATGCACTTAAAGAAAATACTGAGCTACTTGCAAACCTTCAAAGCGAAATAACAAATGTTATGCAAAACTTGGTTGCGCATTATAATTTGTCGACAGAGCAAATTTACTCAGATTTTATCGCTACTAACGACAGCGACGCTTACGACAGAGCACAAGCAATTGTTAAGGGACTAAAAGCGGCCTATAAATTCAAGCAAGAGCTAGATGCTCAGTATCCTGATGCAGAAGAAGTAAGAGCAGTGATTTATCAAGACACAGCAAAAGATGCAGAGTATGGGTTTGAAAATGCATGGTACCGCGACAAAGCTATTTTTGCAGGCGCTGAACTTATTTATGAGCAAGTAAAGCTTCAAAATACAGACGAACTCGACAAAATTGACGTTATTTTGTCTCGATTGGATTCAATAGATACGCCTTGGGGCGAAGAATCGTTAAATGGAAAATTAACAGTTAGAGACGATGTTTACATTAACGCCGATCGTACTTACCGATGCTCTAGCATTGAGAGCGTTAGTTTTGAGCAAAGCAATGTGCTTTATGGCGTTACTAATACTAGCCCATCGGTTAACTTCCCAACAGCAGATGAATGCGTTAGTGCTAATTTAGATACACCGTTCGAGCGAGGTTTTAGCATTAGCTATACTGAGTCAGGATCGTTTTACCAAACTGACTTTGCCTTTAGAGAAGAAAATGCCGACTTTCAAACATTATCTGATTGGGTAAATGTTAAAGACAAAGCTACTGACTTAGAAATTCAAGATTTAGTGACCGTACTCGCTGCTATGCCCTATAAGTTTGATGACGAAACATCTATTGATGCTAGCTTTTGGCGTAAATACAAAACCACAGACAACGTACGTATTATAAAAACAATTGAAGGGCAATGGTTTAGAGAGACTCGCCGAGAAGATGGAACAATGCTGCATGAGTGCAGTGAAAATGGTGTTGATTGGGGGCCATGCGAATAATGTAAAAAGCACTTTAATGAATATTAGCTTAGTGCCAGTCAGTTAATAACTGACTGGCATTTTTTGTTTGAAAAAGCTTACTTTTATGTGCGCTTATAACTGTATACCTGATGAACTTTATTTTTAATCTGTTTTTTACTCGGGTTTACTGTAAAATTACCGGGTTAACATTTGTTAAGTGATGCTTACAATTGTTATTGCTCGTTAAGTATTTAAACTAATTTAAGTAGAGCTTATGATTTTTTATATTATAGGGTTAAGTTTACTTGTTATTATTTTATGCGTTGCACTTTATGTAATTTACAGCAACGTACATAAAAGTCGGGTAAGAAAATCCAAGGAATACAACGTACTGTTTGATAAAGACACGATAGTTGATGAACTAATCACTCAACTAACAGAAAAAAATCAAACACAAGAAAACCAAGATAAAACAGCTAAAGGTAAAGAAGAAATCCTTGCAACATTTGTTGAGTTACATCGCTCTGGTAGCTTTTGCGCACATTTGAGTGAACAGGAAATTATTTACTTTGTTAAAAAGAAATTAAACATGGAGAGTAATAAAAATGGATAGCGAAAAAGCAGTCCCAGCAGTAAAAAGTGACTCATTTATGAGTCGATTTGGTCGTCGTAATGTAATTATAGTGTCATCAATTGTTGTTGTATTGGTAGTGATAGCAACCCTTACATCGCAAGTTGTTTCGTGGAATGAAGCAGATGAGCGTTTAGTACATCAATCGGCTTTTACAGGTAACTTAACCGTAATAAATCAAGCAGGCCCTTACTTAAAAGCATTTGGTAGTACATCTGCTTATAAAAAAGTAATTTCGATTAACTTTACGGGCGATGCCGGTGCAACAGCAAGTGCAATTGTGCCGTTAATTCCGATTCGATTTTTAGATACCACAACAGGTGGCGCACGAGGTGTTTCTCGTTTTAGATTGCCAGGCAATGTACCAGCAGCAGAATCGGGTGCTTTACGTGGTTTACTTAAAATACACGAAGAGTTTGGTTCACAAGAAACATTAATATCTAATTTATTAATGCGTGCAACCACTGAAAATGTAAAAGCGTCGGCGCGTATGATGTCGGTAGAGCAACATTACTCTGGTGGTAATGGTCAATTAAGTCAAGATTTTGCTGATCAATTAACCAACGGTATTTTTGTTACTGAACAAATTATTAGTACGGGCGAGCGCGATAAATCTGACGATTTAGGTAATTTAAGTAAACAGCAACGTGTCACTATTAATATTAAAATGGATGATGAAGGTAATACACTGCGTAATGCACCCATTTTAGGCGCTTACGGTATTACAGTAGTTGATGCCAGCATTATTGATATTGACTACGAAAGCAAAGTAAATGCTCGCCTTGAAGCCCAAAAGCAAGCTGCTGCTGATGAAGCGCTAGCGCGTCAAAACCTTAAAAAAGCAGAGCAACAAGCGCGTACTGAAGTGGCTTTAGGTGAACAAGCAATTGCTAAGCAACGTGCTGAATCTGAAAAGCTAAAAATAAAAGAGCAAATTGATGCTGAACGAATTAAGGCAAATGCCATTATTTCTGCGCAGCAACGAGTGGCTGTAAAAGCGGAGCTTGCGAAAGAGCAAGAAGAGATTTTAAAGCAACAACGTTTAGAAGCATTAGGTATGGACGTTTTAGCTGAGGCTCGTTTAAGAGCTAAGTCTGCTGCACTTGATCCAAAGTATGTATTTGATGAAACACTAAAAGCAGAAGTTAAAATTCAAACCGCTTTATATACAAGCTTAGGTAATAGCCGTTTAGTGCCTGAAATTGTAATAGGCGCAGGCCAAGGCGAGCAAAGTAATGGCTCTGAATTTATGCGTTTATTAGCCGCCGATGCTGCATTAAGTCTTAAAAAGCGTTTAGAAAAAGAGAAAAAATAAACGATTAGTTAAGTATTGCACAAACAATAAAACGTTGGCTGATTCGCATTGGCCAGCGTTTTTTATTGCGTAAATTTTGTTATTGTATGGTGCGGCTAAGCTTGTGAAAACAAGCTTTTTAAATTATGAAATAAAAGAGTGAGCAGTACTTATGGACCCCAGTAATCAGTTTATTTTAGATTTAGGACAAGAGCATATTACCATCCAGCGACGATATGAAGCGCTGGGAGCGTTTAACGATTTTTTGATAGCTGTTTGGTTTTTAATTGGCAGTTTTTTCTTTTTAAATGACTCACTAATAGAAAGTGGCACATGGCTGTTTATAGCGGGCAGTGCTCAATTGCTTATAAAACCTATTTTGAAATTGATCAGCTTAGTACATGTTAGTCGGGTATTTCATTCAAATAAAACTTCATAAATAAAACACCATAAATACGACTCATGATGAGTTCAGTTATTATGGTGTTTTATTTACCAGTATAAGTTATTTAAATATCAAGGATAGAAAAAGTGAAAGTACTTAAGTGGATTGCAATTGGAATAGCTACTTTATTAATAGTAGGCTTACTAATTCCCGAAAAAATAATGATTCCGGTACAAGGTGCCACAAGTAAAGATTGGAACCATAACACGTTTTGGTACGAGCCTTGGGGTAGGTCGGGTGTGCACAAAGGAATTGATATTTTTGGCACAAAAAATACTCCCGTAGTTGCCTCAACAAGCGGTATTGTTATATTTGCAGGTGAGTTAACTCGTGGTGGTAAGGTGGTTGCGGTGCTTGGGCCTAAATGGCGCGTGCATTATTTTGCACATTTAAATAACTACTCGGTAAGTACAGGTGATGTAGTAAGCATAAACAGTCAAATTGGCTTACTGGGCGATACCGGAAATGCCGCAGGAAAACAGCCTCATGTGCATTATTCTATTTTATCGTTAGTGCCCATGCCGTGGCTTTTTACAACGCAAAACCAAGGGTGGAAAAAGATGTTTTTTTTGAGCCCACATAAAAAACTCACTGCTAAATAATAGTTTTAGCTGTTAAATCAAGATGTTTAACAGCTAGAATTAGTTAATAAGCAAGCGTGTATTTAAGCTAAAAATTAGCCTGCAACTGGGGTTTTACCCGCGCGAATATTTTTAATGCTTTTAATAAACATATAAATACAGGTAGTGATTAAACAGCCTGCTAAATAAAACACAATACCGTTGGGTGCATCAGATAAATTTGCAGCAAGCATAGGGCCAAATACCGACCCAATACTGTAACTCAAAAGCATTACCTCAGTTGCAGATACTATTTTTGCCATTGGTAATGAGTCGCACGCAAGTGTTATAGCAATCGGGTAAAGTGCAAAGCTGCATGCGCCTAGTATTAAGTAGCTTACTATTAATCCTGCTAAAGTGTTTGCTTGTAGTATACCCACAGCACCGGCTGCGCCTACTAAACAAAACATACCCATCAATAAGCTTTTTTCAAGCCGAGTAGATAAGTAACTCACAAGCGGCTGCACGACCATGCCGCCTAAAATAATAACCGCCATAAGTGTTCCTGTGTACTGAGCTTGATCAGCTTGTGCTGCAATATACACCGGCATTAAGCCGTAAATAGGGCCCAGTAATAAGCCCGATGCTAAGCATCCGAGCATAGCTGGGTGGCTTAATGTTTTTATTTCTTTTAGTGGTAGTTTTTCAAGGTGCTGTTTTTCGGGCTGACCTTTGGTTATTAATAAAGGGGCTAAAATAGCTAAAAATAATAACGAGGCTACAAATAAATAAGGCGTTGAACCTTCGGTGCCAAGCGGCCCTATAGCAAGTTGACCAACCGCGCTGCCCCCATAAAGTGAGGTCATGTATAAACCCAAACGTTTAGCACGCGACTTTGCTGTGTTGGTCATTAATAACCAAGACTCAACAACGACAAACACACCGGCAACAGCAACACCTGCTACAAATCGTGCAATTAACCAGTTAACGGTATTTGGCAGTGCAAGTTGTGCAAGCACGCTTGCTATTAATAGGCTTAAAAATAATATAAATGCGAAGCGATGACCCATTTTTACCACAATGCGCTCTATTGTGGTGGCGCCAATAAGTAAGCCAAAGTAAAAAATGCTCGCAAGCCAAGGCGCTAGGTTTTCATCGAGTTTAAATGCGGGTAACGACAGCGGAATAAGGCTCATTAAAAAGCCGGATGCGATAGCAAAAAATGACAGCCCGATAACGGGTGCTAAAGGGTTATTAGAGGTGCTTGTGGCGGCTGATTCGGCCATTTGTGTTTATCGACTCATCAAGGTAAATAACCACTGTTTTAAAGTTTGAGAGGTTACTTTAATAATAAAATTTGCGCGAATTTAGAGCCAAATTAAAAATAAGTAAAGTGATATTTTATTAAATAATATAAATAAATTTAAAACGATCTTTTTGGTAAATTATCGGATCTATTATGCTTTTTATTGTAGTGTTTTTATGTAGATATTGTTTTATATTTGTGAGCATTTATGTCTGAATAGAGTTTTTTGTAATGCAAGCAGATAGGCACATATCGCATGCTGCACGTCACTTTTTAAAGTTTGCGCAGCAGCACGTAGAGCAATATTTAGATACGCAGTGGGTGCGTAATGAATTACATAACTTAGATTTTAACTAGATTTAAAGTTAATTAATGTCGGGTGTTGAGTCTCTTAAAATAAGCTTTGGCTGAAACACGTGTTTTACTGTTATGCCGCTTTTTTTATAAATGTCTTTAAGTACTAAGTTAGCCGCAGCTCGGCCCATTTCGGGAACTGGGTTATCTATAGTAGTCAGTGTTGGGTAGAGGTAATTGGTAAAAATTACGTTATCGAACCCAATAATGGCTAAATCTTTTGGTAGATTAAAACCGTGCTCGCGGGCGTATTTCATAGCACCCGATGCCATTTCGTCATTGGCACATACAAGGGCGGTTATTTGCGCTTTATTTTGAATAAAATGCCTTAAGCCGTCGCTGCCGCCGGTTTCTTTAAAGTCGCCTATGTAAAATAAGTTTTCGTCAAAGGTTAGGTTGTATTCTGCCAGAGCTTGTTTGTGACCTTTTAAACGATTTGACGCGTCTTCTTTAAACTGCGGGCCTGCTATGTACGCAATGTTTTTATGACCTTTGTTGATCATGGCTTTAGTGGCTAAGTAGCCGCCCATTACGTTGTCGAGGCTAATGCAGTTTTCTTCAATTTCTTTAACGTAGCGGCTCATCAAGTAAATAGGGGTTTTGCCTTTACTTAACTCAATTAGATACTCGTTTGATACCGCTTCTACGTGGGCAATAATAGCGTCGCAATTACGGCCTATTAAAAACTCAAAGCCGCTTTTTTCTTTTTTCTCGTCGCTGTGCCCAGGCGTAATAATAACGTGTTTACCTGCAATACGAAGGTGCTCTTCAATGGCTGACATCATTTGACCAAAAAACGGACCATCCAACTCAGAAACTAAAATACCGACGCTGTTTGTAGTGCTAGACGCCAAAGAGCGAGCAATAGAACTTGGCTGATAGCCTAGCTCTTTCATTGCTTCTAATACCTTTTTTTTAGTTTTTTTGCTTACGTAGTCGTTGTCGTTAAGTACCCTTGAAACAGTTGATAAAGACACACCTGCCATTTCTGATACTTGATAAATTGTCGCCATTGATGTCCTAGCTTATATGTATTTTTACTCGCACTTTATAAAAAATATAAAGTGCGAAGGGTCATTAAAAGTTAATTTACACATTACTGCGTCTAATTGCTAAGTCTTCTGTTATTTTTTGCGTCATCGCTGAGGTTAGCGGATAAATAAGCATCAATGCGGCGCCTAAAAAAGCAAATGCGGCGGGTATCCAGCTCATAAGTAACTGCATACCAGGTAGGGCTTGTGTGATTGTTAGCTCATCCATACCGTTATAGCCGTAGCCTGCAAGTACCACTAATACTAATGCACCTGCAAAACCACCACCGGTTTTTTGCACAAATGTACCCGCTGAATAAATTAAGCCTGTAGCGCGGCGTTTGTTTTTCCACTCTGAATAATCGGCTGAATCGCCAAGCATACTAAAGAACAATGTTGGCATCATCGCGGCAAAAAATTCAGCAGCGCAACCAAAGGTAAATACAACAATAAGGTTATCACTAGGTACCCAGTAAAACGCAGTAGTGAGTATGCCGCTTAGCATTAATGAAGCAATAAAAAGGTTTCGTTTACCCATAATTTCGGCCAGTTTACCTGTGGCAAGTGCGCCAAATATAGATACAACCAACAAAGCAATAAAGTATTGCCCAGCCATGAGTTCATTGGCTACGTGATACTTAAAGTAGTACGCAATTACACCGTATTTTATGCCATTAAACATCATGGTTAAAAAACCAATGCCGAGTAACACCAACCAAGGTTTGTTGGTCAGAAGATCAACCATGTCGCGCTGTGATCCCGTTAAGCTTTGCTTATCTTTATTGAGTAATTTTTTAATAACGAATGTCATTGCAGCCATAACAAGGGCAAAAAATACGCCGCTGTATAAATCGCGGTAATAAAAAAACAGGGTGGTAGCAAGCAAAGGTAGGATTATAAATGGCAGGCTTTTGGTTAAATCAAACAACTCTGATTTTAAATTCCCTTCATTTGAGGCGTGCGGTGTTACACGCTCTTTGGTAGTCGCAAACGTTATAATCATTAAAATAATAAGTAAGCTGGCAAATAAGTACATAGTAAGCTGATAGCCTTTGGCGTTGTCGCCGCCACCAAAAAATGCCACTAGCTCAGGTAAAAAACCCATAACCAATAAGCCACCAGTAAACGCACCTGCAAACCTAAAACCAGAGAGCTTTGTGCGCTCTGTATCGTCTGGTGTCATTACGCCCATAAGTGCCGAGTAGGGCACGTTACTTACGGTGTAAGCAAGCGTTAAACCTATGTAAGTTACGTAAGCATAAATAAGTTTATTGGTGGTGCTAAAGTCGGGTGTAGTAAAACACAACACCATAAACAAGCCCAAAAACGGTGCCGAATAGAGTATCCATGGGCGAAATTTACCAAAGCGCGACTGCGTTCTGTCGGCAATCATACCCATAATAATATCGGTTACGCCATCAGATAGCCTTACCACTAAAAACAACATGGCAGCGGCAGCCGCCGATATGCCAAATGTATCGGTGTAAAACACCGCTAAATAAGCAAGCGCGCCGCGCCACACTAAGTTAGCGCCGGCATCGCCCATGGCGTAACCGACTTTTTCGTATAAAGGGAGTTTGTTCACTGTGTGTGTTCTTATTGTTATAAGCCGAAAAATTATCGGCTAGTTATTAGGTTACTGTACGCTTTACCGCTGGCTTTAACAGTTCGTTTTTGTGTGTTGTAGTCTACGTGTACTATTCCAAAACGTTTTAAATATCCTTCAGCCCATTCAAAGTTATCCATTAGGCTCCAAGCAAAGTAGCCATCTACTTTTACACCTTGCTCAGCTGCGTTATGTAGGGCATTTAAATGCTCGTGGTAATATTCAATACGGTCGTTATCTTTGATTTCACCGTCTTTAAATTCGTCAGCCATGGCTGCACCGTTTTCGGTAATATAAATAGGCGGTAGGGTGTATTTTTCGTTTAACGATACAAGTAACTCTGTAAGTGCTTTAGGATAAATTTCCCAGCCTATATCGGTCATTGGCGCTTTATGTGGCAGCTCATGGTAAAAGTCGGTTTCGCTTGCTTGATAATGCATGCGGGTATAAAAGTTAACCCCTAGGTAATCTAGCGGTTGAGCAATTATTTCCATGTCGCCATCTAAAATATCTGGGCGGTGGGCTTTAGGTAATTGCTTAATAATATCAGGGTATTTACCTTGCATTACAGGCTGCATGTACCATTGGTTTATATAGTCATCAGCAAATGCAGTAGCTTTTAAATCGTCTTCACTTTGGGTAACTGAGTAACAAGGCGTAAAGTTAAGTACAATACCGTTTAGTGTATTTGGGCTATTTTTAGCAAGTACTTGCATAGCCAAACCGTGACCCAGTAATAGGTGGTGCGCGGCTTTACGACCAAATTCTCGACCTACTATGCCAGGTGCATGTACGCCTATTTCGTAACCTAAGTAAGAGCTGCAAAAAGGCTCGTTTAAGGTGGCGTAAGAGTGCACACGTTCCCCAAAAGCTTTGGTAATTAAATCTGTGTAATGTGCAAATTCGTAAGCGGTGTTACGGTTTAGCCAGCCACCTTCATCTTCAATATGTTGTGGTAAATCCCAGTGGTACAGCGTTACAAAAGCTTTAATGTTACGGCGTTTTAATTCATCTAAAATGTCGGTATAAAACTTAACGCCTGCCGGATTTAAGTGACCGCTTTTAGTCATTACGCGCGGCCACGAAATCGAAAGTCTGTAAGCGTCTACACCTAATGATTCAATTAAGTTTATATCGTCTTTCCAGCGAGTGTAGTGCTCGCAGGCTACATCGCCATTTGAATTATCGACTATATTGCCTTCTTTACTGCAAAAGGTATCCCAAATACATGGCAAGCGATCAGCTGCGCCGCCTTCAATTTGAAATGAGGCCGTAGCTACACCATAAGTAAAATTTTTGGCTAAAAGTGGTGAGCCACTAGGTAAAGATAATTGTTTCATTAAGAGAAAACCTCTGCTTCTTTTTTGGTAAAGGTTGCTTTGTATATAGCGTGTATTAAATCCAATATTGGAAGCGCTTCCATATTTAATTTGATTAATCACTAAGGATGGTATTTAATAACTTTAAGGAAGCGCTTCCATATTTAGGTTAGTGGCTATTGTTAAACAGGTCAATAGTTAAATTTAAATAACAAATAGGCGCTCACAAAATCACACTGACACAACACAGGGCTATAAAAATGAAAAAAAGCTTAAACACTAACAGGTTACACATGCTCCCTATTTTAATAGGAGGATTATGCGTTTTAAGTGGGTGTAACAAACAAGAGATTAACGCAAATAATAGCCAAAGCGCCGTAGCCAAAAAGGCTGAGCATGAGCAAGGTAATTTATCACTTTGGCCAACGCTTAAAAGCAAAGTAGTTAAAACGCCCGAAATTGAAAATACAATTGCACAGTACTTAAAAACAATGACGCTTGAGCAAAAAGTAGCGCAAATGATCCAACCTGAAATTCGCGATATTAGTGTTGAAGATATGCGCAAATACGGTTTTGGCTCGTATTTAAATGGCGGTGGCTCGTTCCCAAATGCTAATAAACATGCAACGCCTGCAGATTGGATAACGCTTGCGGAGAGCATGTATAAAGCATCGGTTGATGACTCAATTGATGGCAGTAAAATTCCAACCATGTGGGGCACCGATGCCGTACATGGACATAATAACGTTATTGGTGCGACGTTATTTCCGCATAATATTGGTTTAGGTGCTGCTAATAACCCCGCATTAATTGAGCGAATTGCAGCAGCTACTGCAATAGAGGTAATGGCAACAGGCATAGATTGGGTGTTTGCACCGACTGTTGCGGTTGTGCGCGATGACCGATGGGGCAGAACGTACGAAGGCTACTCAGAAGACCCTGCAATTGTACGTGAGTATTCAGCCGCAATTGTAAACGGATTGCAAGGCAGAGCCGATGAAAACTTTTTAAGTGACAAACGCGTAATTAGCACTGTTAAGCACTTTTTAGGCGATGGCGGCACGGTAGATGGAGACGATCAAGGCGACAACATTGATAGCGAAGAGACGTTATATAACATTCACGCGCAAGGTTATATAGGAGGCTTAACCGCAGGTAGTCAGTCGGTTATGGCATCGTTTAATAGCTGGAATGGTAAAAAAAATCACGGCAATAAATACTTACTTACCGATGTACTAAAAACAAAAATGGGTTTTGATGGCTTTGTTGTAGGCGATTGGAACGGGCACGGACAAGTTGCCGGCTGTACAAATGAAAGCTGCCCGCAAGCTGTTAATGCCGGGCTTGATATTTTTATGGTGCCAACGGGTGCTTGGAAACCACTTTATGAAAATACAATTAAACAAGTAAAAGCGGGCACAATAACAATGGCGCGAATAGATGACGCCGTAGCACGTATTTTACGCGTTAAATTACGCGCGGGTTTATTTGATAAACCAAGCCCTGCAAATCGAAAATATTCAGGTAAATTAGAATTAATAGGTGCGCAAGCACATCGCGATATTGCCCGCCAAGCGGTAAAAGAGTCGTTAGTACTGCTTAAAAACAACAACCATTTATTACCGCTTAACCCGTCAAGCAACATACTTATAGCAGGCGATGCGGCCGATAACATAGGCAAGCAATCGGGCGGTTGGAGTATTACGTGGCAGGGAACTAATAATCAAAATGCAGATTTCCCTGGGGCAACGTCTATTTATGCGGGGTTAAAAGCGCAAATAGAGGCTGCTGGCGGTAACGCTATTTTAAGCCCAACGGGTGAATTTACTAGCAAACCCGATGTAGCCATTGTTGTATTTGGTGAAGAACCATACGCAGAGGGGCATGGCGATAAAGACAACCTTGAGTTTGAACGTAACAATAAACGCTCTCTTAAAATATTAAAAACATTAAAGCAGCAAGGTATTGCGGTGGTGTCGGTGTTTATATCGGGCAGACCAATGTGGGTTAACAGCGAGCTAAACGCGTCAGATGCATTTGTAGCAGCATGGCTTCCTGGCACTGAAGGGCAGGGTATTGCTGATGTTTTACTAGCGGATGCAAGTGGGCAGGTACAATACGACTTTAAAGGTAAGTTGTCTTTCTCGTGGCCTAAATCGCCACTTCAAACCGCAGTAAATAAGGGCGATGCTGATTACTCGCCATTATTACCCTATGGCTTTGGCTTAACCTATAAAGATGAAAGTACGCTTGGCAATAATCTAAATGAAGACTCAGGTGTTGATATTAGTAACCTTGCGCCGTTATCTATATTTAATGGCAGCTTTAAAACACCGTGGCGTTTGTTTTTAAATTCAAACAGCGAGCAGCACCAAGTAGCAAGTAATAGTGTAAAGCTTGGCGGTATTACTTATCGCACTGAAGACAAAGCGATTCAAGAAGATGCGATGCAATTTAATTTTGATGGCACTACAGCCAGCTACATCGAAATTAATAGTAACTTTACCGAAGATAAAGTGGCCTACATTGAAGCCAATTCAGCCCTTAGCTTTAGCTATAAAGTAAACCAAATACCTAGCTCACAAACATACCTTGCAATGAAGTGCGAACAAGGCTGTGGCGGCGAGCTTGATATTACCAGTGATCTTGAAAATGCTGATTTAAATACATGGCAAACCATGAGTATAGATTTAACGTGTTTTGCTAAAAAGGGCGTTGATTTTGCCAGAGTAACCAGCCCTTTTATTATTAAAACGGCAGGAGAGCTTAACGTTTCAGTTGCAGATATTAGCTTTGAACCACAAAGCGCTAAAAGCGCCGTGGTTAAGTGTGAGTAATAAAACGTAAAAGTTGTTGTGTGTACCAAAAACCCTTAGTAATAAGGGTTTTTTATGCTGGGCAATATTGCTTTAAAAACACATGATGGGGTGGTAATTGGCTTACGCGTTGCTCTATTTGTTGCTTAATACCGTGTAAAAAACGGGTGAGTTCTTCGTCGCTCATCATGCTGGCTATTAAGTGATGTTGATTAGGCTCAATACCTTGACCAAGCATAACTTGCACCCATGAATCGACTCTAAAAATGTCGCCATCATCTAAAAATACACGGCCGGTTTGTTTAAACAAATCAATTTTATGCTGAAGTGTTTTTGGCACTTCCATGACATTACAATGCTGCCAAAACTCACTGTCATCGCGATTAGTTACTTTGTAGTGCAGCACAATAAAGTCGCGAATATTTTCAATTTCGCTTTTAAGCTGTTTGTTGTATTCGTCAATGGCGTGATTGGTAATGCCATTAAACGGAAATAAACGCATAAAGCGAATAATACCCGACATAATTAAGTGAATGCTGGTGGACTCAAGTGGTTCAACAAAACCGCTAGCAAGGCCAAGCGCTAGGCAGTTTTTGTTCCAGCCTTTTAAGCGGCGCCCTGTTTTAAATTTAATTATACGGGGCTCTGTAAGCGCCTCGCCTTCAATGTTATTTAATAATAGCGCTTTGGCTTGTTCGTCATCCATATATTGGCTGCAATAAACTAATCCGTTGCCGACACGGTTTTGCAGTGGTATACGCCATTGCCAACCGCTTTTATGGGCAATAGAGCGGGTAAGTGGCAATACGGTATCGCTGATTGATTTTGTTTGCACCGCAATGGCGCTGTTACACGGTAGTAAATGCGACCAGTCTTCGTAGCCAGTATGCAATGCTTGCTCTATTAATAAACCTCTAAAGCCGGTGCAATCAATAAAAAAGTCGCCGTTAATGTGCTCGCCATTATTTAAAATCAATGATTCTATATGGCCCGTTTTAGTGTTTTTTACTACTTTTTGTATTTTACCTTCAATGCGTTTTACACCTAATGGCTCTGAAAATTCACGTAAAAACTGCGCGTAACGCGTGGCATCCATATGGTAGGCATAGTTAATAGGGTTTTGCTGATTAAACGCAAATTTACCGGCTTTAGCCGCTTGCAGCTCGTAGCAGTAATCGCCAAATGGGTCGTTTATTCCAAGTGCTTTACCTTGCAGCCAAAAGTGATGAAATTCACCCGCCCAACATTCTTTGCCCGTTGCGCCAAATGAGTGAATATAACGCGTGTTTTCATCGCCCCAGTTTTCAAAGCTAATACCGAGTTTAAAACTGGCTTGAGTGGCTTTCATAAATGCTTGCTCGTTTATACCCAGCAATTTATGAAATGTCCGAATAGGCGGAATTGTTGCTTCGCCAACACCTACAGTGCCAATATCGTCAGATTCAACAAGGGTTATGTTTATATTGTTACCAACTAGTTTAGCAAGTGCCGCTGCGGCCATCCAACCTGCAGTGCCGCCTCCAGCAATTACTACGTTTTTAACAGCGTTTGTTTTAGTCATTATTTGGCTGCCCATTATTTGATAAAAGATGATTTAAAAGCGCGCGATTACTTGGCAGTCCATTTAAGCACTGCGCTATTTTTTCGCGATTTTGCTGATAATAGTAATCCCCAGCACGTGGGTCGTTAAATGTATTTTGTGCAGAGACTGTTTGTGTATCAAAGCCCATGCCATATAAAACGTATTGGTAACTGCTTGATGAAAACACTTCTTCGTTTTCAATAAAATCAAAGCGGCTAGGGGGCTGAAATTGCCAAAGTTTAAGTAAGTTTTGCAGGCGCTCGGGCGCGGTATTTAAATTACTAATATCTTGCCAATAAGGAGTGTCGTCGCGCTCGCTTAGCACATAATGAAGTTTTAAAAACTCAATAACGCGGCGCCAACGAGTGCTAAAACGCTCATTAAAACGCGTTTCAAGCTGGCTCATGTGGGTGCCGTTTTGCGGTAGTTGCTCGCTTATCATGCTAATTGAAAGCTCAACCATAGCAAGAGCTGACGCTTCAAGCGGCTCTAAAAAGCCAGCAGACATACCCACGGCAACACAGTTTTTAATCCAAAATTTTTGCCTGTAACCAGGGCTGAATTTTAATACGCGGTAGGTAAGTTGCTCAGCTTGTTGCTCACTGGTACTTTTAGCTATGTAGCTTTTTAGAGTATTTGTGGCGCTTTCATCACTTTGATATTTACTACTAAATACATAACCTGTACCACGGCGTGTTGGCAGGGCTATATCCCAAATCCAGCCGTTACTTTGCGCTGTAGATAGCGTAGCAGAGGCAATTGGTTGATTGATGTGTGCATTAGGTATTTGCGCCGCAACAGCGCTGTTATTAAATAAAATATGATCTTGCGCTATAAACTCACTATTAAAATGCTCACCAATTAAACGAGCACAAGAGCCTGAGCAATCTATAAATAAATCACCTGTTATATCGCCATTATTATTTGTTTTTAATGAAGCAATATAGGCATGCTCGTCGTTAATAACCTCGGTTACATCGTCAATAATATGTGTAACGTTTAGATTTTTAACACAGTGATTTTTTAAAAACTCAGCAAATTTACCCGCATCTAAATGATAGCCATAGTTGGTGACCGCTGCATATTCGGGTGTTTGTAATTGCTTTGGTGCAAGTGCTGCTTGGCATACAAAGCTTTGCATATTAACAACGTCGGCAAATTTTTGATCAGGTGCAATACGTTGCCAGCTGGCGTGTAAATTAGTGTGCTCGTAGCCTTGTGGATTCATAAAAGGGTGGTAGTAGTTTTCTCCCTCGCTGAGGTTGCGCCAATTTATAAATTTAGAACCTTGCTTAAATGATGCGTCGCACTGGGTTATAAAATCACTTTCTTTAATGCCAATGCGCTGTAGGGTGTTGCGCATTGACGGCCATGTGCCTTCGCCGACGCCCAATATAGGCACGTTTGCCGACTCCACTAACGTTACATCAAGGTGCGGGTGTTCGGCAGCTAATAAGCCTGCGCTTAGCCAGCCGGCAGTACCACCACCTAAAACGACTATTTTTGTTATTGGTTTGGTCATGAGTTAACACCCTAAAGTTGATAACAATTAAACTAGCATTAATACTGTTTTAAATACAAAAAAGCCGCTAGTAAAAACTAACGGCTTTACTTTGTATCACCTTTAGAAGTTGTAACGCATACCAATATTGTAACGTGCACCTAGCTGTTGTAGGTTCCACAATTGAACTGACGCACGGCCATGTTCGCGGCTGTTTTGTTCAGTAATGTTAAGGCCTTCAACAAAAAACGATAGTTGTTCGCTGTAGTTGTACGCAACATTAAAGTCGATTTGATAATATTCTTCAGTAAAGCCTGGCTCGTTTACGTATCGAGCTGCGCTATTTAAAAACTTATCACGCCAGTTGTAAGCAATACGTGCTTGAAAATCATCGTTTTCGTACATTGCAATAAAGTTAGCTGTATCGCTTAAACCCACTAGTGCAAATTGTGTTGTAGTAGGGTCAGCGTTTACATCAAAGTCTATGTCGCCATTAACTGTGGTGTAGTTTGCTTGCACACCAAAACCGCTTTCACCAAAAAAGTGCTGAAAGGCAATTTCAAAACCATCAATGGTGGCATTTTTATTGTTGGTAGGTACTTGCGCTGTAAATTCTAGTAATGGGTCATCGCTGTTAGCAATTACATCGTAAGCGGCTTCAAACTCTTCGTAGGTCATAGAGTCAAAATCAACGCCATTTTCTGTTGCGGCAACCATTTGAAATAAGTTTGAATCGGTTAGAGCAAGTCCGCGAGATTCTAGCTCAGCAATGGCAGCTTGTGCGCGAGGACCCGCTGTTGCATCGCGTAATCCGTAGTAGTTTTGCGTCATTGGTGTTAAACCAATAAAGTTTTCAATGTCTTTAGTGTAATAACCTACCGACACATAACTAGTTTCTGCAAAGTACCACTCAGCCGATACATCAATATTATCTGATTCTAGCGGCACTAAACCAGGATTACCCGTTGACGCTGTAGCCGGTGAAGAACCCGCTAAAAGAGTAGGGGCACCTGGTACACCAACAGTCGCTGCTGAACTTAAGTTATCGTAAGTTGGGCGAGCAATTGTCGTGCTATAAGAAAAACGCGCTTTTACGTTTTCAATTACTTCTATGTCAAAGTCAAAGCTTGGTAAAAAGTGATCGTAGCTAGATTTAAGCGTGAAATCTTCTTTAGCTGAGCCAAAACGAACATTAAAGTCGTTATTACCTTCCCACGCTACTGCGTTAGGTAAATCGATATTAGCCGTTGAGGTAATGTCGGTAGACTCTTGGCGCGCGCCAATAACAATGTTGTATGGCATATCGCCAATGTAACCATTGTAAGTAAATTGCACAAACGCAGCGGTTATGTCTTCTTCAATGGTGCGGTTTGTTGCAAATGCGCCATCGGCTGCAAAGTTAAAACCGTATTCTTCACCTGCCCAGTAACCAATTTGAGATGCGCTGCCAGTATAACCTTGGTTGAACGAGCCCGATGTATCGTAGTCGTCAAACTCAGCTAAAAAGTTTGTTGGGTTTAAGTAGCCATCAGGTAGTTCGCCTGGGTTTTCTATACCCCAGTTACCCATTGTATTACGTGTAAGTGATTGCAGTGAATGGCTTTCCATAGAGCGAGACTCTATACCAAAGTCAATTGCGCCGTTTTCAATTTCGTATTTACCATGGATTCTAAATTCTGTGATTTCAGATTCTTGGCGAGCAAAGTTAGAATCTAAAATAGACGTACCCACATCAGAGGCATCTAACGTGTTATTACAATTTAGGTTATCTCGGCGGCAATCATCAAAATCGATACTCATTGATGGAAGCTCGCGGCTAAAATCAACTTCTTGTGCGTTAACTACGTTTGCGCCTAAGCCTGCGTTTACCCAGCTGCCGTAAGGTGCATCTGGTTTGCTAGTGGCTTTTGAATTGTGCGCATCAAACATAAAGCTCAATTCTGAATTGAAATAGTATTCAACGTTTAAACCAATAGAGTCGTTTTGGTTAACTTGGTTTAGCTCTTGAAACGCTAAACCTAAATCGCGTGTTTGCTGATCGCGACGTTCTTCTCGGTAATAAATAGGAGTTTTTACCGTGTTGTCGTCAAATGTTAGCGCGCTTTTGTAGTTATCCATCCAAATTGATTGCTCAGCACGGGCTTCGAATAAATCTTGCTTAGAATATGTGTAATCAAGCGTGGCTGTTAAATCGTCAATAGGGCTGTATTGCAGCGTTAATTGCGCGTTTGTACGAGTACGTTCTCTATCGGCAATGGTGTAGCGCAAATCTGATGGCATTGAATAAAGCTGGCCAACGGCGGGTGCATTAGTTAAAACAATATCGTCTGCAGCTTGTGGGATTGTGCCGTCAAAAGCTGATGTATTCCATTGATTTACAAACGCACCAGTTGATGAGCTATCGCGCTGTTGCATGCTTGCAGTTAACGAGGCACCAAATTTAGCTTCACTGTCGGTCCAGCTAATTAAGCCCGAAAGCTCAGGTGTTATGTCATCACCAACGCGGTTTGTTGAGTCGTGTAATGCTTTTACGCCAATGCTTGAAACAAAGCCTGGGTTGTCGAGCGGGCGAGCGGTATTAATATTAATTGTTGCGCCAATACCACCTGATGCAATGCTTGCTTTACCAGTTTTATATACTTCAACCGATTTAACGCTATCAGACGCTAAGTTTGCAAAGTCAAAAGCACGAGAGCTGGGTGTACCACCGCCTGCAGGCAAAGATGCCGCCGGCATTGTACGCCCGTTTAGGGTTACCATATTGTAGTCGGGGCCAAAACCACGAACCGTTACTTTAGAGCCTTCACCATTTGAGCGATCAATCGACACACCCGTAATACGCTGTAGCGACTCGGCTAAGTTGGTATCGGGGAATTTACCAATATCTTCAGCTGATATAGCATCTACAACACCGGCGGCGTCGCGTTTTAAACGAGTCGACTCTTTAATACTGCTTTTAAAACCAGTAACTTGGATTACTTCAACATCTGTATTTGCTTCTTGTGCATATACAGGCAAAGAGATTGATGCACCTAAAATCAGAGATAGGCTGGTCGCTATCTTTGTTTTTCTTACAATATGGTTGGACATTCGGTTTCCCTCGCGCTTTTATCATTATTATTAACAGCTGGTATGGGGCTGTTATTGTGTAGTTATAAACATTGTCAAATGTGTGGAAGCGCTTCCAGAAAGATCTGTTTAAATAGATTTTGTGGAAGCGCTTCCAGAAATGCTAGTTTATATTTTGAATAGGGTCAACTGTTGTTTTAATAAAATGAGACTAAATTGTTTTTAAAATGTATGTTTTTTGGATTTAATTTTATTTAAATTATAAATTACAATTGGTTATAAAAAACCGTTTGAAATAGTGCGGTAACAACATTTTATTATAAGAAAACCAATTATTGATTAATTTAGTTATTTACACACTTTTATAAGGTGTTTAAATCAGCTTTTAATACTAGCTAAAATTAATAAATTTGCCGTTGGTCACTCAACAAAAAATAGGTACATTTGCTAACTTAGCAAAAATGCCGATGTAGTGATTATGTACAACGCGATTGATGAAAACGCATCAAGCGGCGGTTCTATCTCAGTTTATGAATCGGTCATTAAAAACCAGTAGTTGTTTAAAAAATCGTTAATTAAATCACTAAAAAGTAACGTAGTTTTTGCAGAAGATGGTTTAAAAATAAACTTATAAAGTATTGCGCATAAGGTGTTGCGAGTCGCTAGTTTTATCGTTATTTTAAAGGCTCTCTCATAGATGGATTTTATTATGCGCATTAAATTTTTAGCGAGCTTTTATTCTTTCTTCTTGTTTGCATTGTTTGGTTGTGACGATCAAAGTATGGCAATTCAAGGTAGTCCTCAGCTAAATAATAATGTAAGTAACTCACCCTCTAATCTCAAAGTCAACACGCCTTCAGCAGCTCAAACACACGAACCCGCTTTAGTGGTCGGTATGCTAGCAACACATTGTAAAAGTAATGAAGCAGCCTACATTAACGCAAAAATGCATAAAGTTGTGCGTAACCCAGATGTAAGTACAGCCTACAAGTTAGAGCCTACCGATAAAGTGCTTTCTATTTGTGTTGCAAAAGATGACTCATCGCTTAGTTATCGATTTGGTAGAGTTAATGACATAGGGCTTGAAAAAGAAGCAACACCGGATGCTCCATTTGGTAGTTACTACAGGCAAGTTGGGCGTATTGGCGAGAGTATTTTATTTTTTAGTAACGGCGAATATCATTATTATATTATTAACTCAGGCGGTATGGGCAGCGGTGTAACCGTTAATGTTTATAAAAACGATGCATTAATAACTGAGCTGTTTTCGGGTAATGATCCTTACGATGATTTTGTTATAGCAACCGATTTAAATTTCCCTAAAAAATTGGTTAGCGAAAAACAGCCATTTAATAAGCAAATGCAGTAAATAATGACTCCACAGCAGCAAAACGTAATAGAGCAAGGGCATTGGTTTAAAAACCGTAGCGCTTATTTAAAAAGCTTTTTACTAACGCAGGGCAAAACGCTCTCGCTAAAGGCTCAGCAGTCATTATTTTTGCGAGGTGATAAGCACGATGGAATTTATGCAGTACTTAGCGGCGTGGTGCGTATTAGTGGCGTAAGTAACGAAGGCAAAGAAGCCGTATTGAGCTTTATTGATTCGTCACTTTGGTTTGGCGAGGTAACTTTATTTGATGGTGGCCTGCGTACTCATGACGTATATGCACAAACTGATGTTGTGCTTTTTTACGTGCCCCAACGCGAGCTTGAACAGCTATTAAACGAACAGCCACAATATTGGCAAGAGTTTGGTTTATTGCTGGCACAAAAGTTACGCCTAATGTTTACCTCAATGGAAGATCACGCATTACTAAGCGCTGAGCAAAAAGTATGCAATCGGCTTTTAATGCTTAGCGAACATACAGAGCACTTAACACCGCTTGTTTTATCTCAGCAGCAACTTGCTGATATGACCTACCTAACGCGCCAAACTATTAATCAAATACTGCAACAGCTTGTTAGCCTACAAGCCATTAGTTTGGGGTATCAACGCATAACTGTTTTAGATAAACAAAAGTTACAGGCGCGTGCTACACAAGCTTAAATAGAGACTTTTTTATTTAGTTGGAACCAAAATTGCTACAGATAATGTAACGCAACAATGGATTTGAGCTAATGACTACAATAACCTTTAAAAATCAATATAGTAACTATAACTCTCCTGCATTAAATAAAGCGGCAGGACTAAGCGAAGTTGCGGCAACTAATACCCTCCCTAATGAAAAACCAAATGGTGTTAAAGGCATAAGCTCAACGCCTAAAGATCAAACGTTTTTAGAAAGTGCCCAAGAAGCGCTGGTTTATCAGCGCTTAGGCGTAAACAAAAACAAGATAGACGAGCTAAAAGCGACAATAGAAGAGCTCACTAAAGAGCTACAAGGTCAGGGCACAGACCCTAGCGCAATTGCTGATAAAATAGAGGAACTTCAAAAAATGCTTGAGCAAGAGTATCAAAAAGGGCGCGAGCGAACGGATATGAAAGGTGAGCATGAGCCGGGTAAAATAATTTCTGCATTTGTTTAATTTACACAATGTCGGATACCTGACATTGTTGCTGTGCTTACTTTTGCTAAAGTAAGTTTTAAATATAAAAATAAAGGCAAAACAATGAAAACACTTCAACAGCAACTTGGTAAATATGGTTTATATCATCGTTCTAAACGTAATGTACTAACGCACTTTATTGGTATTCCGCTCATTGTATTTGCAGCGTTGTGTTTACTAGCGCGTATTCAAATCCCCCTTGGTAGTGTAGTAATTGATGGCGCACAACTTTTTGTATTAGCGTCGGTTGTTTATTATTTTATGCTGAGCTTTTCGCTTGGCTTTATTATGGCCGTGATATTCACTTTACTCCTTGTTGCTGCTCAGCCCATTGCAGTAATGGCGTTTTGGCCTTGGTTGAGTATTGGCGTAGGTGTGTTTGTATTTGGCTGGGTATTACAGTTTATTGGGCACTATTACGAAGGTAAAAAACCGGCATTTGTAGATGACCTAATTGGTTTAATTATTGGCCCTTTGTACGTAACTGTTGAACTACTATTTTTAATGGGTTTTTACAAAACATTAGAAGATGAAGTAAACGCAATAGCAGGTCCTACAAAGGCGTAAAATACTTTACTAAGTACCTTTATAAAACCTAATAAATAACAATAAAAGGGCAGACAACGCATGCAATATAATAATAAAACCGTGTGGATCACCGGCGCATCATCAGGTATTGGTAAAGAGCTTGCTATACAATTTGCCGAGCTTGGAGCGCGCGTTATTTTATCGGCGCGCAATGTAGATAAACTAAACGATTTAAAAGCAACGCTTAAAGGCGAAGGGCACTTAGTTGTGCCGCTGGACTTAGCCGAGCCAGAGCAGGTACTAAGTACAGTAACAGCAAAAATGAACGAGCTTCCTACAATTGATATTTTAATTAATAACGGCGGCGTATCGCAGCGTAGTTTATTTTTAGAAAACGACTTTAACGTGTACCGCCAATTAATGGAGGTTAATTACTTTGGCTTAATTGCTCTTACTAAAGCTGTATTGCCTACTATGGTGGCAAGGCGCATTGGCTCAATTGTGTCTATTAGTAGTGTGGCGGGTAAAGTTGGTTCAAAATTTAGAACGGGTTATTCGGGTTCAAAATATGCGGTGGTTGGTTTTATGGATTGCCTACGTGCAGAAGTAGCACAACATAATATTCATTGTTTAACAATTTGCCCAGGCTCTATTAAAACAGCAATTGCGCATAATTCACTAAACGAGCAAGGCATAGCGCAAAATAAACCAGAAGAGTCGATAGAAAATGGCATGGATGTAAGCGTAGCGGCTACAAAAATGATTCGTGCCATTAGCGATAAAAAAGACGAAGTGATTATTGGCAAAGGTTTAAGTGGTTGGGCGCCTACAATTAAGCGCTTTTTTCCTACTTTGTTTAATCGCATTACTGCAAAAACAAACTATAGGTAGCGTCGTTTATTTCAAAGGCGTAAAATGCCGTAAATTTGATCAATTTAGAAAAGGATTCTAAATGAAATATTTATGGTTGAGCCTGTTTTTTATTGTATTAATTTGGTCTGGTATTAACCCAAAAGATCAATTTATATGGCTGCTTGAAGTTATCCCCGCAATTATTGGTTTAGTGCTGCTAGCAAGTACCTATAGCCACTTTAAACTTACCCCTATTTTATATACATTTATTTTAGCGCATTGCATAGTGCTGATGATTGGCGGGCATTACACCTACGCCGAAGTCCCTTTTTTCGATAACCTATTTGGTAGCGAGCGTAATAACTACGACAAGGTAGGGCACTTTTTTCAAGGGTTTGTACCAGCACTACTAGCACGCGAAATTTTACTGCGCAAAAAAGTAGTAAACGGCAAAGGTTGGTTAATCACTTTTGTTATTTCGGTATGTTTAGCATTTAGTGCTTTTTATGAATTAATAGAATGGGGGGTTGCAGTGTTAAGCGGCGAAAATGCAGAGGCATTTTTAGGCACTCAAGGTTACGTGTGGGATACCCAATCTGATATGGGACTGGCGTTATTTGGGGCTATTTGCTCGCTATTAGTACTTTCAAAAGTACACGACAAACAGCTAAAAAACGTTAAAGATTATTTATAGGCTATAGGAACGTTCTATAGAAATGTTTATAAAAACATTGATAAAAAAGACTACTAACGTATGACAGCAAACATTAGTAACTACTCAATTAGCACAGACAAAAGCAAACTTAACTTTAACGTTATTTATAACTTTATTGCTAATAGCTATTGGGCCAAAGGCATTCCTAAAAGCGTGATGCAATCGGCTATTGATAACTCAATGTGCTTTGGTGTTTACAGCGCTCATAACGAACAAGTTGGATTTGCCCGAGTAGTGACCGATAAAGCAACCTTTGCCTATTTAGCAGATGTATTTATTGCCCCGCACTTGCAAGGTAATGGGCTGAGTAAGTTACTTATTAAAACGATAGTGGAGCACCCTGAGCTGCAAGGGCTCAGGCGCTTTTTATTAGCGACTTCTGATGCCCACGGGCTTTATGCACAATACGGGTTTAAACCAATAGATAACCCCGCACTATTAATGCAAATAAATCCTGAGAATGTGTATGGTAAAAATAATCGTGAGACCTAATAAACGGGGGCGAAGAGCAAATTCCGTCTAATGTTCTTGTTAGGTGTTTAAGCTTGATAGCATCATATATGTGACAAATGCAAAAAGACAAATAGGCACTAAAATATATGCGACTACATCTGACATACACCAAGTCCCTTCAAATAGCTGATCCCTTCTAAAAAGAGAAATAGTTGTGCCGTAAACAATTATAAGAACAACAGCTATTATTGGGATCTATGAAATTTCATCATTTGCCAAAAGCAATAATGGCAGCAATAAAGATATACACCACAGAGTAGCTACAAAGCTTGCGCTTTTATAAATGCTTGCCAAATATCCGAAGCGCAGCGTAGGAGCCAACTAGTATTTATCATTATTGAAGCGCTTGTTACATGGCAGGTTACACTATTTTTGGTTTTTAAATTTACCGCCGAATTCTGCTTTTGCTTTGAGCAAATACTCCGAAACCCACTCTAAACAAAGCCCTGTATATTGAATCTCTACTTGTGATTCGACACCACGACCTCTATTACCATCAGCCATTCTATAGAAGCCCATTGGGAAAGTATGGGTATGGTTAGATGCAAATATGTATTTAAACCTGAAGTCTGAGACGTTACCACCACTTGCAGTCAGAATTTCATCCTGACTTTTGAAAAAGGCATTTTTGCCTTTTAAAAAATGTGTTTGTTGTTTATCAGATAATTTACGAAACCATTTGTTTGATTTTAAATTTTCTATGACTTCATTTTTTACGCTCTTAGCTTCTTCCTTTTCCTCGTAGTTCATGCCTAACGCATTGAACATTTTAACCCTTGATAGATGATCGTGTAGATTCATCAATTGCCAACGAGCATTCCACTCTTCACTTGAGCACTTATCACTACACAGGTAATAAAAAGTAAGATAACACTCAATAAGATCTCTAGTTAAAGATGCAACAGAACTATAATCCCAGTGAGCATCCTTACCAATCTGCTGGGGTTTTGGAGCCAAGCGACCAATGGAGTGAGCGCAATTACATAACTTCGTAAACAATAGCGAAGCATAAAAATGAGAACTGGTTGGTGATGGTATTCCAGCACACTCTTGAGACAGCTTTGTACATTCTAAAAGCGCAGACTCATATTTTTTAAAAGAATCGTGATAATTTTCCATTGAATCACTTTAAACAGTTGGTTAGGGCTACACTTGGTTAATTATTTACAAAGAATATTGATAACACAAAGACAATAAAAAGTGAGATACGTAACCTACGACACCATTTAAACTTTGACCACTCATTTTCAAGAATGTGTTTTGTGCAACAATTTCCTTTTGTAAATGCCTCGTGTGCTTCAGTTAAACGAAAATTTGTTATACCGATTTCCTTATTGTCTCTAGCTAATCGTGCAGCGAAGCCCATGTAAAAATAAGTCTCAATAAATCCTACAACTAAAGCGCAAATGATAATTCCTATCTGGAACAGCATATTTGAGTAACCCGAACGAGCCTGTAGATTAACTCGTTTTATTATTTAATTTATTGATAAACAAACCATAGCTGAGTTCCTATTTTGGTTCAATTGATTACTGTATTTTTACGCAGAATATTGAAGCGTTTGATATTGTTTTAATTGGCGTTTTTGAAGGGGTTACGGGTGTTTGAGTGGCTTTATTTTAGGTTGAAAGGGCTTCCCCTTCTCAATGTATCGTATTTTGCAGCTTTTCTATATTATGAACAAGGCAATACAGTTGCCGCAGCGTGAAGTAAGGTATTCACTTTCATTTGACCCCGTAAGGTCAATTTATTCATACCTTTGTTCACTGTAATGCTCCGCTTTTTATTTAAAGGAAAGTCGGATCAAGGTAATTAGGATGGGTGTCACTATAATTCTTTGATGCGTTTGTTAGTGTTCCGATAGCCATTTTTTAGATTTTTCTTGCATCAGAACACTTATTTCAACAACACCATCATTATCATTTACATCCAAATCATCTCTTGCGTAATACAACCCATAAAGATGTTCGATCCCTACATTATCTCCAGCATACTTAGCCACGTTTTCATATAGATCAAAATTATTAATATCATTTAGCAACTGCCGAAATTGAATGAATGGGTCTACTTTCTCACTAGCAATTAACTTTAAGTGATATTTAATTATTAAATTAATTGAATCCTCAAATGAAGGTAGTTGAGCAATAAGACTTTCAAAAAGAGGTGAAACAATTCCCCAACACTTAGGTTCTGCATCAATAATATCCAGTAGCTCGTCAGAATAAACGCCATTGTTTAACTTATAATTTGCATAATTGATCAAATCATCAGTTTCACAAGCACCTGCTACATACTTTGCTATAAAGTAATTTTCATTCTCTTCATTCATCCTAAATTTGAAAACCCATTGTTAAGGACCACTAACACCAAATTAAGCAGCGCTGAACGCTCTTGTTAGTGTCCGCTTGAATTTTTTTATATGTCATCATCTTCAGTGTACTCGGATAGGTAAATTTCTATATTTAAATCAACACATTTTTGCATTAGCTCAACCTTTAAGATCGGGCCGCCGCCACATGCATCAACACGGGGTGAAAATCCTACATCAGCGATCCATTTAAAACCCGATGGTAAAGTATCCGCCTCACTATCAAGCCATACCTCTAATTCAGCTATTAGGCTGCGTAGGTTCCATGACCCTTTCGCAAGTACAGCGTAGGTTTCGCTAGACCCATTGGTTACCTTCCGAATATATAATGACAATTCTCAATACAACCTATTTGACATATAACAGCTTTATCGAGGACACTTTCCTCTTTTTATGAGCAACGTATGTCCTTTTAATTATTTTTAATATTAATAACAAATCCTGTAACACATTGCGAGTATTAAACTTTAAGTCGGGCTGTTCTTTTAATAATATGCAGAAAAGAGGAAAACGTCCTCATTTTTAGACTTAGGAAGAAAAACGCCAGCGCGGTACATAAATACAGCAATTAAATATTTAAAATGAAAACCAAATCCGATTTAAATCATTTAATAGTCACTAAAAAACGGTGGCGATAATGCAAGTAACCGCTTTAAGTACACTTGTTTGTGTAAGCATATTATATAAGATGGTTTACGGATGGTGGAAGCAGTAAAACGAGGTCATGAATTATTTACTAAACGCGTCTTCCTTTTTTTGAAACAGGGGAGACGCGTTTAAGTATACTTATACCAGTCGACTTAAATATTTAGCCTTTCTAGCGTGCTAAATAAAGCGTTAACGGCGTTATAAACTTCTCATGTAGAACAACTACATATCGAAATTTACGCCTTGTTATCACTCTATTTATCCGTCGCTATAAATGTCTAATAACTTAACACGATTGGTATTATTTGGCTTTTTTAGCCTCTAGAGTTTCTATTTCACTCCAGATTTTTTCGGCTTCTGCACTTAACATAGCGAAGCTTTTAATGTCGCCTTTTCTTTGTGCCTGCATGCCTTGCTCAAGCTTTACGTCGTATTCTTTACGCAGTTTTTTTACGGGATCAGGCTTTAAAAATGAAAACATTAGTATTCTCTTAATTTATTAAATTATATGTAGTTAGTGTACGCATTAATGGGCTTAATAGTTCTTTGTTTGGTGAAAATGTTTACTTTTCGCTTTAAAAGCGCAAAGTAAACAGGGTGTAATTATTAACGTACTGTGTGCTAGTTTTAGTGCTTACGTTTCTGGCTCCAGGCGTTTAATACCTTGCCCATCAATACCTAAATAAATAAAACCATCACTGCCTTGGGCTAAGCTGCGTACTCTGCCTATTCCATCGAGTACTTTATATTGCTTAACAACCTTACCCTTTGAGATTTCCAATGCGCTAATAAATGCAAATTTCATTGATGCTAATAATAGCTTACCTTTAAGCTTTGGGTATTTATCACTCGTTACATACAACATATCGGAAGGGGCAATTGAAGGGGTCCAGTGTAATACAGGCGATTGCATGCCGTCTTTTTCTTTAAGGTCGGTAAACTTGGTGCCGCTGTAGTTAACGCCATAACTGACCAAAGGCCATCCGTAGTTAGCGCCTTTTTTTATTATATTAAGTTCATCGCCGCCGCGTGGCCCGTGTTCGTGAGACCATAAAATATTATTTTGATTATCAATCCACATACCTTGTGGATTACGGTGTCCATAAGACCATACCGCATGTTTTGCATTTTTTTGTTCAACAAACGGATTATCACTTGGGATATTACCATTTTCGTGTAAGCGATAAATTTTACCGCCATCACGGGTGAGATCTTGTGGGTTTATGTCGCGCGAGCCGCGATCGCCAATTGAAAAATAAACATAACCTTCATCATCAAACACAATACGGCTGCCGTAGTGTTGGCCTTTGGTACTATTATGCTCGCCTTTGTATAGCAATTGCTGATCAGACAATTGCATATGATCGTCACTTAGCTTGGCGCGCATTAAGGCGGTGTTACTTCCGCTTCCTTTGCCCTCACTACTTGCGTAACTAAAGTACAGCCATTGGTTTTGTTTACTGTCGGTGTGTAGTGCTAAATCAAGTAATCCACCTTGGCCATTAGCGTCAATGTCGGGCAGCCCTGAAACCTTAGTTAATTTAGTGGTATTTTTAGGTAATAAAAATAACGCTCCACTGCGCTCAGATATTAGTAAATCACCATTAGCTAAAGGCTCAATAGCCCAAGGTATAACTACACCTTCTGCCGCTGTTACTGCGTTAACGCTAAGCGATAAAGTATCGAGCTGTTTATAGTTTTTTACGTAATCGCTTTTTGCATGCGCGGGTGCGTTAATAGCAAATATAGCAACGGCTAAGCCTGCACTTATTAGTTTAGGGTGAGTGTTATGTGACATTAAATTTATCATTATGGCTTCCAAAATTAATCCAATCTTACATAACCTTATCATGGCATAAATAAATTTGTTAAGTGTTGAGTTGAATGAAAAATGCACACTTATATATTTTAAAATTACCTCTTCACAGGAAATTGTTTTAGCAATTAGTGCTAATAAAAAATTGAATAATTACTCTATTGGGGTTGAAAACTTAAAATTTGAGCGTACACTTGTGCGCTGAAGTTTGGGCGTACACGTGTAAGTTCAAAGTAATTAAGATTTGATAGAGATTTAACCATGATGACTCAAGTACTAAACCAATTTTCAAAATGGTTTTTACACCATCAAAGTTTTGCAGGCTATATAGAGCCAATAATACAGGTGTTTAAACCTGCGTGGCGTGCAGGGCAGTTTAGAGCGCAAGTAGTTAATACGACGGTGCTTAATGGTGGCTTTTTAAGTGTGCAACTTAAGCCAAGCAAACAATGGCCTGAACATATCGCAGGGCAGCACATTAGCTTAACACTTGAAATTAATGGGCGATTATTAACACGCGTTTTTACAGTGGCTTCAAGCGTTCAACAATTTAAAAATACAGGTTTAGTGCGTTTACTAATCAAAACAAATACGCAAGGGCGCTTTACAGGCTTACTCAGCAGTGCATTAAAAGCGGGGTTGTGGTGCAATATTTCTGCGCCAAGCGGCGACTTTGTGTTTAAAAACACACACACGCCAGCCACTTTTATTGCAGGCGGCTCGGGTATAACACCTATGCTGGCTATGCTTGATGATTACTTAAGCCAAACTACGCAAAAAGTGTCGTTAGTGTATTACGCAAAAGCCACTGAGCATCAATGTGTTGATGAGCTAAGTGAGTTGGCAGCGCAATTTGAGCATTTTTCGTTTTTATTATTAACGCGTGAGCAATCAAGCGATATAACCAGCAATATTAAGCCGTGGGAAAACCCAGATATTTACTGCTGTGGCCCTGCAGCATTTATGCAAACGGTGAGCGATTTTGCTAAAACGCATAAGCTAAATTATTACCAAGAAGCATTTGGTTTAGCGCTGCCTACCTTAAACGACGACAGCCAATTTAATGTAAAAATTAACGCCAGTGCCCATGTTGTATCGGGCAACGATGTTTTACTGACTCAGTTTGAAGAAAAAAAGCTCCCCGTTAAACGCGGTTGCGGTATTGGTATTTGCCATCAATGCCAATGTATTAAAAAGTCAGGCGTGGTACGTAATTTAAAAACAGGTGAATTGAGTGACAACGGCGAGCAATTAATACAACTTTGCGTAAGCCAACCTGTTAGTGATTTGGAGTTACAATTATGAAAAACATTAACTATGACATGCTCGCAAGCGAGCTAGATGCCATTAAAATGGACACCCTTGGCAAAGTTGGCCAACAAGATGCTGACTATATTCGCTCTGTTGTGCGCAAACAGCGAGTGTGTGAATGGAGCGGGCGAATTTTGCTTATGCTTGGTTTTATTCAGCCACTATTGTGGGTTGCAGGCGTGCTGCTATTAGCGCTTGCTAAAATTTTAGACAATATGGAAATTGGCCACAATGTAATGCATGGTCAATACGATTGGATGAACGACAAGCAACTTAACTCACAACATTATGAGTGGGACATAGCGTGCGATGGACAAAGTTGGCACCGCGTTCATAACTTTGAACACCATACGTATACTAATATTATTGGTAAAGACAGAGACTTTGGTTATGGCTTGTTGCGTTTAAGCGATGATTTTAAATGGCGCTTTAAAAATGTATGGCAGTTTTTTACGTATATTAATTTGAGTGTGTTATTTCAGTGGGGCGTGTCGTATCACGAGTTAGCTGCAGAGCGTGTTTTTATTGGTAAAAAGAAAGAAAACCGTGAAGGGCTTGTATCGCACTCTACATTAAAGCAACGCTTTTTTAGTAAAGGCGCTCGCCAGTTAATTAAAGATTATGCGATATTTCCGTTACTTGCAGGCCCTTTATTTTTATGGGTATTGGCGGGTAATTTAGTAGCAAACTTAATCCGTAATTTATGGACATCAACCATAATATTTTGTGGTCACTTTACCGAAGAAACAGAGACCTTTAAACAAGAAGACTGCGTAAACGAAACGCAAGGGCAGTGGTATTATCGCCAAGTACTGGGCTCGTCTAATATTAAAGGGTCGCATTGGTTTCATGTTTTAACGGGGCATTTGAGCTGCCAAATAGAGCATCACTTATTTCCAGATATGCCGTCTTCGCGCTACCAAGAAGTTGCACCTCAAGTACAAGCCGTTTTGAAAAAACATGGTATTGATTACCATACAGGTAGCTTTTTTAAACAGTATACCTCGGTGCTAAAACGTATTATTAGATATTCGTTCAAGTAAATTATTTACTTCTAAAAAATCGGCTAGTGCAACTGCATTAGCCGATTTTTTTGCTTATAGCACCCAATGCGGTTGATTAGTAAACAGCACTTGCAAAAATTTCTCATAGTTAATTAAAAAAGCCTTACTTTAGCTATGGTTAAATGGCGGGTGATTGTCATACAATGGAGGAAAATAGACCACACAAGAGAGATTAAAATGGCCGCATTTGGTACCGTGTTTATGCCGCAAATGATTCAAGCTCGTTTTTCTGATAATAAATGGAGCGAAAGCTCGATTGTCCCTTCCGATAAACTTGAACTTCATGCTGGTGCACACGTTCTTCATTATTCAAGTACATGTTTTGAAGGCTTAAAGGCCTTTCGCCATGAAGATGGTTCTGTTTATCTTTTTAGAATGGATGCAAACATTGCACGCATGCAACAAAGCTCAGCGCTATTAAGCTTACCGAGTTTTGACAGCGATATGCTAAAAACGATGATTATCGATATTATGCGCGAATACGCAGATGAAACGCCATTACCACCAGGCTCTATGTATATTCGTCCAACGCACATTGGTACTGAGGCGGCAATTGGTAAAGCGGCAGCGCCATCAATGAGCTCACTTTTATATACGTTACTATCGCCAGTAGGTGATTACTTTGCCGGTGGTGCAACTGCACTGCGTGTACTGCTTGAAGAAGATGGCATGCGCTGCGCTCCGCACATGGGTATGGTAAAAAGTGGTGGTAACTACGCCAGTGCACTAGCTCCTATTAGTGCTGCACGAACTAAGTATCAAGCAGATCAAATTTTATTTTGCCCAGGTGGCGACGTACAAGAAACCGGTGCTGCTAACTTTATACTTATTGATGGCAACGAAATTATTACTAAAGCGCTCGATAGCACGTTTTTACATGGTGTAACGCGTAATAGTATTTTAACCATAGCCAAAGATTTAGGTATGACGGTAAGCGAGCGTAACTTTAGCGTTACTGAGCTATTAGAGCGTGCTGCTAAACCAGGTACTGAAGCGGCGCTTTCGGGCACTGCAGCTGTACTAACTGCTGTGGGTACATTTATTCATAACGATAAAGAATACAAAGTTGGTACTGGCGAGCCAGGCCCAACGACTGCACGCCTTCGCCAAGCATTGAACGATATTCAATGGGGTAAAAGTGAAGACAAGCACGGCTGGTTAACTAAAATTTAATTATAGATTTATCAGCAACTCGCATTTAAAAAGCCACCTAATCGGTGGCTTTTGTGTGTTTGGTTACTTTAAGCTGCGCTTATTAAAACTTCATTTCTATTTTACCGTACACGTAGCGTCCGTTAAATCCATACGGCGAGAAGCTAGAGTAAGCAAATAAACGTGAGAAGGTGGTTACATCGTCAACATTTTCACGGGTTGCATCTGGGTAAACATCAAAAATGTTATTAGCCCCTAAGCTCAGCGATAAGTTTTCACTAAGGGAGTAGGCGACATCTAAGTCGGTTATCCATTTGGGCTTAAGCACTTCGTTACGTTCTGGGATATCTGAAGGGTCTTGAGTTTCGCCGTAACGTGTTGTTCTAAGCGTGGTACGTATGTCGTCGTTAGTCCATGTTGCGCTTAAGTTGTACTTATTACGCGGTGTGCTTACTTCAAAACGACGCAGCTCAGTGCCTGAGAACAGGTTATCTTGATCGAACCCTGCACCTTGCAGCTCTGCTGGTGGGTCGATAATATTTGTTACTTCATTTTTACCGTAGTTGTAACCTAGGTTAAAGGCTAAATCGCCATAACCATCAGTTGCTACATTATAAGAGGCAACCACATCCACACCACGGGTTTTACTGTCAATTGCATTTAAGAAGAAACGACCTTGATTAGCACCTGTGCCTTGAAGTAAATCGGCAATAGCATCGCCCGATAAGTTGTTTGATAACACAATACGGTCATCAATTAATATTTGGTAGTAATCAACCGACAAGCTGAAATTAAAGTCGGTAGACCATGTAAAACCAACGCCGTAGTTTGTTGCTTCTTCTGCATCAAGACCAGGTGAGCCCAGTGCTTTTGCTACATCGCTGCTTGGTGCGAACGTACCTGTTTCGGTTGGTTCGCCATCAACAAATACAGTGGCCACTGAGGTAAAGTATTGTTGCTGCAAAGAGGGTGCTCTAAAACCAGTCGATACAGAGGCGCGCAGCGCTAAGTCTTCAGTTAATGAATAACGAGTCGCAACTTTACCGTTAAGTGTATCGCCAAAGTCTGAGTAATCTTCATAACGGGCGGCAACCGCTAAATTCCAATCGTCGGTTAGGTAGGTTTCAAGGTCTATATACAAGCTCACGTTATGGCGGCTATTGTCGCCCTCTGATTCGGGTGTAAACCCCGGGAATACTTGTGCGCCCGCTGCGCCAAATGGGCCATCGACTGGGTCGGTTACTGCGCCTCCTGGGCCAAATGTGCCTTGTGCATATGAAGCTTCTTCGCCTGCATCTATTTGGTATCCTTCGCGGCGATACTCAGCACCTACAGCTACACTTACCGAGCTTTCTAAAAAGCTGACGTCTACTTCGCGACTAAAATCAACGTTTAAGGTAAGTTGATCGTAGGTAAGTGTTCCGGCATCAAAGCTTGTTTGGCTAGTAGGGCCGTATGAGGTATTTAAGCTATTTATAACGCCAAACTCGAACGCATCTTGACCATATACGGCCGATACATCGTAATTCCATTCACTTATAAAACCTTTAGCGCCAAGTGCCAGCGAAAAGTCATCTATGTCTGAAGTAATAACCGGTAAAAAACCATCAGGGTATACTTCTTCTATATTACGGCTATCACTCGCGCGGCGATAAAAACCGCCACCTTCGCCTTCGCGTTTGCTGTAAGAGCCAAACGAATATAAATCGATATCGTTTGTTAATTGGTAACCTGCGTTATAAAACATTGAAAAGTCTTCAACATCGCCATTACCAAAGTTATGGTTATATCGATTTACGGTAAGTTCACGAGGGTCTAGCGAGCCATCATCTAATCGTGCGTAGTTTTCACGGTTATCGTAGTCAGAGCGGTTAGTTGAATGGCGGTCGCGGTATTCTGTTGAAATGTTTAAAAAGCCATTATCGCCAAGCTCAAAACCCATATTACCTTGCAGCGTTAGTGTTTGGCCGTCTGTTAAAGAGCGATCGCCCCCTTCGGTAAAGGCTAAATTTCCGTCGCTACCTTCAGATACAGACTCAAGCTGTGGTACACCGTCCATTTCGGTTACGTTAGCACCATATATAGCCGCCACTGAGCCACCGCTGCTGGCACTTTTAAGCACAATATTAATAACACCGGCTATAGCATCAGAGCCATATTGGGCTGCTGCGCCATCACGTAATACTTCAATGCGGTCGATAGCATTTGCTGGAATTGCATTTAAATCAACCGATGATGAGCCACGACCCGTTGAGCCATTTAAGTTAAGTAATGCGTTGCTATGGCGGCGCTTACCATTAACAAGCACTAAAGTGTGATCAGGTGCTAAACCACGAAGTTGAGCAGGGCGTACATGGTCACTACCATCAGTAAGTGATGCTTGCGGGAAGTTAAAGCTAGGTAATAAATTGCTAAGTAGGGCATTCGTTTCAGTAAAGCCTGAATTTTTAAGTGCATCTGCACCAATTATATCGATGGGTACTGCACTGTCTTCTACTGTACGGCCTAATCGGCGAGAGCCAATTACGCTTATTTGTTCGATGTTTTCTTCTGCTTTGGTTTCTTGCTCTGCAGCATTTACTGAGAGCGAACCAACTAGTGCAGCTGATGCACTCATGGCGAGTAATATTTGTGGTACCGACTGCTGTAATTTTAATAACGGTTTTCTATTCATGCTGTATTTCCCCATACCCATTGAATTATTTTAGTTTTGTACAAAAAGATAAAGATTAAACCTCTTTGTTACCTTGAACATATACTTAATTAACAAAGCCAGTCAATTGAATAACATTCAATTAATTTAAGGGTTTTTATAATTACATTTGGTTGTTTTTTATAATGACCATTGTTTTAGTTATATAGCGAAGGTAATTGCTAAGTAATTGATGGATAATGAATTATATTTAAAAATTAAATTTAACGTTTAATTAACTGGTAAGATGAGGTTGATAGATTTAACTAATTATTTGTAGGAAGCCATTTTTATTGGGCTGGCAATAAACAACTGTTGAGCTATAAATATTTTTAAAAATATAAAATAAAAATACACCCATTAAATGTTAACTAAATTAACATTTAATGGGTGTATTATAAATTATGTACTACTTATTAGAACCTATACTTTAAAGCATGAAGTAATTTTGTTTTTATAAGTAATTGGTATAAAAAAGAGTGCTAGAAATAGTGTTAAAATTTAATTTTTCCAATAAGTATGTCTTTAAACATTACCCAATCTCCCCACAAACTGTAAAAAGGGTGTTTAAAAGTAGCAGGGCGGTTTTTTTCTAAAAAGAAATGCCCGACCCACGCAAACCCATATCCAATAACAGGTAATAGCCACAATAAACTGTAGTGTTGTTTTAATAATGCTATTGCGATTACAACAAGAACTAGGGTGCTTCCTATAAAATGTAAGCGGCGGCAAGTCACGTTGCGGTGCTCTTTTAAATAATAAGGATAGAAAGCTTTAAAGCTTTTAAACGTGGGGTTTGTACTTTGCATAGTGTGCTCTTTTATTGTTTTTTATTTTAATGAGGGTCGTGCTATTAAAGCGTAAGTTTACATTTGTTTACAGCGATAAATGGCGCTTAACGCATCTAAATAGACAAAAGGGCTAAAAGTTAATAACTTAGGTGCACTATTAATAAATAAGAATGGAACTCGGGATGTTTAAACACACTCTAGCGTGTGCTGTAATTGTAGCGCTTAGCGGCTGTTCAGAGCCAACTAATACGGTAACTCAAGAAGAAGTAAAAGCACCTATGAATCAAGTTAACGCAGTTATATACCCAGAAACAAAAAAAGGCGATGTAGTAGATACCTACTTTGAAGAAGCCGTTAGCGACCCATATCGTTGGCTTGAAGATGATATGAGCAGAGAAACTGCCGATTGGGTTAAAACGCAAAACAATTTAACGTTTTCTTATTTAGAACAAATTCCTTATCGCGATAAGTTAAAGCAGCGCCTTGAAAAACTAATGAACTACGAAAAAATAGGCGCTCCTTTTACTGAAGGCGATTACACCTATTTTTATAAAAACGATGGCCTGCAAAATCAATATGTTTTGTACCGCAGTAAAGATGGTGGCGACGTTGAAGTATTTTTAGATCCAAACAAGTTTAGTGAAGATGGTACGACGTCTATGTCGGGTTTATCGTTTTCAAAAGATGGGTCATTACTCGCGTATCAAATATCTGAAGGCGGTAGCGACTGGCGTAAAATTATAGTTATTGATGCACATACTAAAGAGCAAGTTGAAGAAGCGCTTGTTGATGTTAAATTTAGTGGTATAGATTGGTTAGGCAACGAAGGCTTTTATTATTCAAGCTACGAAAAGCCTAAAGGCAGTGAGCTTTCGGCTAAAACAGATCAGCATAAAGCGTATTACCATAAGCTAGGTACTGCACAATCTGCAGATAGTGTTGTATTTGGTGAAACTGATGAGCAAAAACATCGCTATGTAGGCGCTGATGTAACTCATGACGGCCGCTACTTACTTATTTCAGCTAGTACGTCTACTTCAGGCAATAAGCTGTTTATAAAGGACTTAACAAATAAAAACAGTGAGTTTGTAACGGTTGTAGGAAATACTGATTCAGATACATCAGTTATTGATAACGAAGGCAGCAAGCTGTTTTTAGTTACTAACCTTAATGCACCAAACAAAAAAGTAGTAACGGTTGATGCAAGTAACCCAAGCCCTGAAAATTGGGTTGATTTAATTCCTGAAACCAAAAACGTACTAAATCTTACAAAAGGCGGCGATACCTTTTTTGCCAACTACATGGTTGACGCGATTTCGCAGGTAAAACAGTACAACAAAAAAGGCGAGCTAATTCGCGAAATTACATTGCCAGGCGTGGGTACAGCACGTGGTTTTGGCGGTAAAAAAGATCAAACAACGCTTTATTATTCGTTCACTAACTACAAAACACCAGGTACTACTTATACGTTTGATGTAGCTACGGGTGAATCGGGTGTTTATCGTAAATCGGCTATTGATTTTAATAGTGATGATTACACGTCTGAGCAAGTGTTTTACACATCAAAAGACGGTACTAAAATACCGATGGTAATTACCTATAAAACAGGCATTAAGCTTGATGGTTCAAACCCTACAATTTTATACGGTTACGGTGGTTTTAATATTAGTTTAACGCCAAGCTTCAGCCCCGTTAATGCAGTATGGCTTGAGCAAGGTGGTGTATACGCCGTTGCTAATATTCGCGGTGGTGGTGAGTACGGTAAAGACTGGCATAATGCAGGCACTAAATTGCAAAAGCAAAATGTGTTTGACGACTTTATTGCCGCAGCTGAGTACTTAAAAGATCAAAAGTACACATCTAAAAAGCGCTTAGCACTTCGCGGTGGATCTAATGGTGGTTTGTTAGTTGGCGCAGTAATGACGCAGCGCCCAGACTTATTTCAAGTGGCTCTACCTGCTGTAGGTGTACTTGATATGCTGCGCTACCATACATTTACTGCGGGCGCTGGTTGGGCATACGACTACGGTACCAGTGAGCAAAGTAAAGAAATGTTTGAATACATTAAAGGTTATTCACCACTTCATAATATAAAAGCAGGTGTTGAGTATCCAGCGACTATGATCACAACTGGCGATCATGATGACCGCGTTGTCCCTTCGCATTCGTTTAAGTTTGCCGCTGAGCTTCAAGCAAAGCAAACGGGTAATAACCCAACGCTTATTCGCATAGAAACCAATGCAGGGCATGGTGCAGGTACACCAACGAGTAAAACAATTGAGCAGTACGCTGATATATTTGGTTTTACGTTATACAACATGGGCGTAGAGTCGTTATAAAAGCGCTTTAACAAAATAGCTAACTTTAATGGCTGAGCAAAAAGGCCGAGTAAATTAAATTTACTCGGCCTTTTCAATGTTAGCAGTTAGCAGTTAGCTACTGCATAGGTGAAAATAATCGTTGGTATGTTTTATAGGCGTACTCGTCGGTCATTCCGCTTAAGTAATCGCAAATTATACGCATACCTTGGTTTTGTTTTTGTGCTTCTATGTATTGTGCTTGTGTTGTTTCGGGTAATAAACGCAGCGGATCGCTAGCAAACGCGGTAAATAATTCTATTAGTAAGTTTTGACCTTTGAACTCTATTTGCTGCATTTCGGGGTCACGTATTAAACGTTGAAACACAAAATGCTTAAGTATTTGCAATACACTGTCGTATTGGGCATCTAATTTAGCGGTGTACTTTAAAATAGGGCATTCAAAGTTATCGTTTTGAATATCCAAATGTATATGAATTATAAAGGTATTAACCAGCTCACCTATGGCATCTTTTCGCTCATAATCATTTTTTGAAAACAAGCGCTGGGTCAGCGATTCAAGCATGGCGTTTAGCCAGTCAAAGTTTAGTGCTTTTAAATGGGGCAGAGCATGGGTTTGCCAATCGTCTAATGTGAGTACGTGGGTTGCAATGGCATCTTCTAAGTCGTGTACCGCGTATGCTATATCGTCGGCATGCTCCATTATGGCGCTGTCGAGCGATTTATAAGTTGTTTTAGCGCGGTACTTATCAATAGCGGCATGGTTACCTAACAATGTTTTATCGTTTTGACTCAGTGGTTCTACTATCCAATTAAATATGGCTGCGTCGTCGTTGTATAACCCTTTGGCTGGTCGCCAATCATCCGCTTTTATAAATGCACGACCGGTTGTGGCATCGGGAATGGTATGCCAAAGCGTATTAATAAACGCGGGGTATTTTATAAAACCTAACAAAGTACGACGAGTTAGGTTCATACCGTGCCCATTACTGTAGGGCTCAAGTTTTGCAACTATGCGCAGTGTTTGTGCGTTACCTTCAAAACCACCGTGATCGCGCATCATGTAATTTAGCGCTATTTCGCCACCATGGCCAAAGGGTGGATGGCCAATATCGTGCGCTAAACACAGTGTTTCGAGCAGTCCAGTTGATGGAAAGTGCGTAAAGTCGCTATGTTGCGCTTTTAAATGGCGCAATATGCCGGTACCAATTTGCGATACTTCTAAAGAGTGGGTAAGGCGAGTGCGGTAAAAGTCGTTTAGGCCAATGCCCATAATTTGGGTTTTAGCTTGCAAACGCCTAAATGCTGCGGCATGAATAATACGCGAACGGTCGACCTGCCACGGCGAGCGGTTATCGTTAGGACGATGTTTATATTGCTCTATTATTCGGCTTTGCCATTGTTTATCCATACTGCTTACTCACACATAGTTAATATTATTAAACTTTGCTCAGTATACCCATGGACTTATAAATTGCGAATGAACAAATGCACTACATAGGCTCTGTTTTATCTAAAACCCAAATAAACTGCTGAAAATTCAACCGTAAAAGGTCATCAAACCCCAGTTATTCGCGTTTATAAAGTGGCTTAGGTATAATGCGCCTTCGTATGCTTGTGTATTAACCATGCATAGTTGTTGTTTCAAAGAGAGAATACATGTTAAAAACGATTTTTAAGCTTTTACTAACCGTGTTTTTTGTATGGGCGCTTGCATATCCGTTTATACAAAATGATGATGTTGAACTAGATGAACAAACGTCAGAACAACCAAAAAAAGTGAAGAAAAAAGAAAAACCATTACATAATGTAAAACTGCCAAAGTTTTCAGAATTTAGTGATGTTAAAGAAAAAAAACATGCATTTTTTAGCTTTATTCGTCCGCACGTTGAAGCCGAAAACAAAAAAATATTACAGCAACGCGCTAAGCTTGAAATAGCACGCATGATGCTTGAGGGTAACGAGCCACTGCAATCTAAACAAAGCAAAGATATTGCAGCAATATTAAAGTCGTACGGTTTACCAACCACCATTGATACGCTAATACTTACGCAAGCACTACGCCGTGTTGATATAATCCCTAAAGAATTAGCGCTTATGCAAGCTGCAAATGAATCGGCGTGGGGCACATCGCGTTTTGCACGTATTGGCCTTAACTTTTTTGGTCAGTGGTGTTACACGAAAGGTTGTGGCATGGTACCAAAACGCCGTAATACTGGAGCTGCACACGAAGTTGCTGCGTTTAAATCGGTAAGAGCTGCTATAAACTCTTATTTTAAAAACATAAATACGCATCCTGCTTATAAAGATTTGCGCGCAATACGTGAAAACTTACGTCTTGAGCAAAAACCAATTTTAGCGACTGAACTTACACATGGTTTAATGTCTTACTCTGAGCGCGGTGAAGCGTATATAGAAGAGCTAAACACGATGATTAGCCAAAATAGAGCCTACTTTGATGAATAAATACATTTTTAATTGCACCAACGCCATTGCGTTAGTGCTGCTGGGCATGAGTGCATTTAATGTTAATGCAAGAGAATTTGTTATGTCGTATGACGGTTTTTATGACCGATTAAAAGTTGTTAACAAAGGCGACTTCCAATATGCGCGAGTTAATTTTTATATAAGTGATATAGCAACTAATGAAGCGTGTGCCATTAAAAGCGGCACTATTTTAACTGAAAGAAACGAGTACCCACTTAACTTCACCGATAAAGCACAGCTATTATTACCGTTCGATAAGCAACTTGATACAGATAAAGCCGTCATTGTGGTGCAGCCACAAAATCCAGATCATGATTGCCAATTAAAACTTCAAATAGAAGCAAACGAACTTGAAGATTTAACATTTTCAAAGCAGTCGTTATATACCATTAACGAAGAACTTGATGAGCTGTTAACTGATTTATCGGGCTTTTTTGTAAGTAAATTAATGTGGTTTTTATTACCAGAGCAAAAGGGCGTAGCAGTTACATTTAAAAGCCCAATGCAATTTGATGATAAGAGCATAATGTGTGAAAAGTCAGTGTGTTATTTTGCAGTTAAAGATAGCTGGGAAGATGATAGCGCAGTGCTTGGCGATATATCGAACGTTATTAAAGTAACGCCTTGGATTGTTAAGTAGCTCACATACAAAAAGCGGCATTTAGCCGCTTTTTTTGTACCAAAATCAGTACTCTTTTTTAGTCTTTGGTTTTTATTTAATAAGTGGTGCTGATGAATCGCGCTGCATTAAAGTAGGTTCAAAAAAGCGATTTATAACGAGGTTTTTATTTTGATATACGTCTTTAAGCACTAATTTAGCTGCCATTTCGCCCATTTTCCCGACCGGATTATCTATGGTCGTGAGTGTAGGGTACAGGTAGTTTGCAAAAATAACGTTATCAAATCCAACAATCGATAAATCAATTGGTAAGTTATAACCGTGCTCTCGTGCATACTTCATGGCACCGGAGGCCATTTCGTCATTGGCGCATACCAGTGCAGTAAAGCTAAGTTTTTCATCAATAAAATGTTTTAAGCCTTTACTACCGCCGGTTTCGTTAAAGTCCCCAATGTAATAAAGCGCAGGATCAAATTTAATACCAGTCTCTGTGAGTGCTTGTTTATGACCCTCTAAGCGGTTAAAAGCATCGGCTTTAAACTGCGGACCTGCAATGTACGCTATTTGTGTATGGCCTTGATTTAATATCGATTTAGTGGCTAGGTAGCCACCTAATTGATTATCTAGGCTGATACAGTTGTCTTTTAATTGCTCTACGTAACGGCTCATTAAATAAACGGGCGTAGAGCCTTTACTTAGTTTTATTAGGTAGTCGTCTGAAACGGCTTCAACGTGCAAAATAATAGCATCGCAGCGTCTGCTAATTAAAAACTCAATGCCTTCTTGTTCTTTGTCTTCTTCACTGTGCCCGGTGGTAATAATAACGTGTTTACCCGCAGCACGAAGCTCCGACTCAATACCTGCCATCATTTGGGCAAAGAAAGGACCATGTAACTCAGACACTAAAATACCGACACTGTTAGTACAGTTAGAGGCTAAAGATTGCGCTATTGAGTTAGGCTTGTAGCCAAGCTGCTCCATGGCATCAAGCACTTTTTGTTTGGTTTTATCGCTTACACGGGTATTTTTGTTCATCACGCGAGAAACGGTGGCTAACGATACGCCCGCAAGCTCTGAGACTTGATAAATTGTTGCCATGTTATTTGTTCACTCGCTTATCCTTAACTACTTCGGCTAAATAATACCTTAGAGTATATATCTTAACTAGCTGTTAGTTTAGATTGAATATTTTCAACAACCTGATTAGTCAGTGTATATTTTTTCATTATGTAGGCAACAAATAAAGATCCAAAAGCAGGTAACACAGTAAATGAAAGTAAAATACCGTGTTGAGTATCAAGTGTTTGTACTACATCGGCCTGATAACTGTAAAAAGATAACAACCAGCCTGCAATTGCGCCGCCTACCGCCACGCCCATTTTAATAAAAAATATGACGCCTGAATAAACTAAACCCGTAATGCGTACACCTGTTTTTTCATGCCCGTAATCTATGGTGTCGGCCATTTTTGCCCACAACAAAGGGGTTGCCATATCTAAAAAGAATTTCCATAAAATAAAGGCAGTAAATGCGAGTACTAATTGATCTTTACTAATAAAGTAACTAAAACCACAAATAGCGGCGGCAATAACTTGTAAGCTTATATAGGCTTTTATTTTACAAAAGCGCTTTGCAAGCGGTTGAGCTAAAGCACACCCTAGCATGCTTGCTGCAACGCCTAGTGTCATAAATAAGGTGATTAAATCGTCTCGACCTAAATAGTATTTTACGTAGTAAACAGCAAGCGTAAGCCTTAATACTTGACCGGTAAGTAAAAAAAACGCAGCTAAGCAAAGTGTTCGCCATTGATCGTTTTTAATTAATGCTTTAATACTTTGGGCAAAAGGAATGTTTTGCTCTTTTGGCTGTTGTATACGCTCTTTTGTGCCTAAAAAACAAAGTAAAAAAAGTACAAAGCCTAAAATGCTCATTGCAGTCATGGTGTATTGATAGCCCTTAGCAGCATCGCCTTGGCCAAAGTACTCAACCATTGGCATAGTACAACCCGCTACTATTACGCCGCCTAACATACCAAATACAAACCGGTAAGACTGAATAGTCACGCGCTCTTTTACATCTGCAGTAAGTACACCGCCCAATGCACAATAAGGAATATTGATAGCGGTGTAAGCCACCATAAGTAGTGTGTAAGTAGTAAAGGCATAAATTATTTTATCGGTGCCTTCTAAATCAGGCGTAGTAAACGCTAAAATACTAATAATGGCAAAAGGAAGCGAAAGCCAAAGTAGGTAGGGGCGAAAGTGCCCCCAGCGCGTATGTGTTTTGTCAGCAAGGTTGCCCATTAATGGGTCGGTTACGGCATCAAAAATACGTACTGCTAAAAACATAGTACCGACAACAGCGGGTGATAAACCCACTACGTCTGTGTAGTACAGCATTAAAAACATCATAACTGTTTGAAAAATGATATTACTGGCGGTGTCGCCTAAGCCATACGCTATTTTTTCTTTTACACTGACCATGATTATTTATCCCGCTTTATACTTGTTTTTAGTTATGGGTATGCTCTTATCTTTTAGAGATGAGTTCTTTATAAGCTAAGCCACTTTTTTTAATAGTGCGTTGCTGGGTTTTATAATCTACATACACAATACCAAAACGTTTTAAATAGCCTTCAGCCCATTCAAAGTTATCCATTAGACTCCAAGCAAAGTAGCCATGTATAACAACACCTTGTTCAATTGCATTATGAACCGCGTTTAAATGAGTATTATAATAACTTAAACGGTCTAAGTCGTTAACTGCACCATTATTATATGTATCGGGCATGGCTGCGCCATTTTCTGTTATATAAATAGGCGGTAGGGTGTATGTTTTATTAAGCGATACGAGCAGGTCGGTGAACGATTGCGGGTAAACTTCCCATCCCATATCAGTCAACGGACCTGTAGGTGCAATGGGTTCATAAATGTCAGTAGGATGCGCCTTATAAACTTGGCGGGTATAAAAGTTAATGCCTAAGTAATCAATTGGCTGAGAAATTAATTCCATATCACCTGGATGTATTTCTGGTAAATGATCCTCAGGTAGTTGGTTAATTATATCAGGGTATTTACCGTCCATTATTGGTTTCATGTACCACTGATTTAAATAGTCATCAGCGTATTTTGCACTGTCTATGTCTTGTTGAGTATCTGTAAGCGGGTAGGCGGGTGTAAAGTTAAGCACAATGCCGTTTTGAGTATCAGGCGATGTTTTATTTAGCACGTTCATAGCCAGACCATGAGCGAGTAATAAGTGATGAGCTGCTTTTTTACCATACTGCTTGCCTACTAGACCTGGGGCATGTATGCCAATTTCGTAACCCAAAAATGCGCTGCAAAAGGGTTCGTTTAATGTAGCGTAAGAATACACTCGTGTTCCAAATGCGTTAGTAATTAGTTCTACGTACTGCTCAAATGCATAAGCTGTTTTTCTGTTAAGCCAGCCGCCTTCATCTTCAAGGTGTTGCGGTAAATCCCAGTGATACAAAGTAACAAAGGCTTTTATATTTTTTCGTTTTAGCTCATCTAAAATATCAGTATAAAACTTAACGCCTACAGGATTTAACTTTCCGTCTTGAGTCATAACGCGAGGCCATGAAATAGAAAGCCTGTAAGCATCAACACCTAGAGACTCTATTAAATCTATGTCTTGTTGCCAATTGTTGTAATGATCGCAGGCAATATGACCATGTGAATTATCAGCAATTTTACCTGCAGTACTACAAAAGGTATCCCAAATACACGGTAAGCGATGCTCATACCCGCCCTCTATCTGAAATGATGCTGTTGCTACACCATAAACAAAGTCTTTTGTTAATAGAGGTGAATTAAATGGTAATGATATTTTTGTCATTAGTTACAAACCTTTTTGAGAACTTAATTGCACGCTTAGCGCCTATTTTTACTGACTTTCAGCGGTTACAAAACATTATTAAAAATAAAAGTTGTTGAAATATGTAACATGTTCGTATTTAATTAGCCGTGAAAGCGCTTACATTTTTAGATTAATGTTAATTAATCTTCAGGTCAACTCTTTAATACTGCGCCTTAGCGGGGTTTGTATTAATTACTTACTGAAGATCAATTTATAATAATAAATTGCGGAGAGCACATGGCTAGTTCAGCACCACTGACATCACACACACAGTCGCAAAACCACCAAGATAAAAACTATGGTTTTGCACTTACATCTTTAACTTCACTATTTTTTATGTGGGGTTTTATTACCTGCTTAAATGATATTTTGATTCCGCATTTAAAAGCGGTTTTCGATTTAACTTATGTTCAAGCAATGCTTGTGCAGTTTTGCTTTTTTGGCGCTTACTTTTTAATGTCACTCCCTAGTGGATACATTGTTAAAAAGCTTGGTTATAAAAAAGGAATCGTGGTTGGGCTTTTAATTGCGGCAGTAGGGTGTATCTTATTTTACCCAGCAGCGTCTTTACATAGTTACTCTGTATTTTTATTCGCTTTATTTGTACTTGCCAGCGGCATAACGTTATTGCAAGTATCTGCTAATCCTTACGTAAGTTTGTTGGGCTCACCAAAAACTGCGTCATCTCGACTTACGCTTACCCAAGCTTTTAATGCATTAGGTACCACTGTTGCGCCATCATTTGGTGCTCTGTTAATTCTAGACTCAGCGTCAGAAGCCTTTTTAACACCGGCTCAAAATGCAGAGTCAGTTCAACTTCCTTACCTCCTTTTAGCTGCAATGCTTATTTTACTAGCCGGTATTTTTGCTTGGCTTAAATTACCAGACATTATGAGCGAGCAAAAAGCAGAAGCCGAAAAATCAGAGGCAATTGAAGGCAGTGCTTGGCAGTACCGCCATCTTGTATTAGGTGCTGTGGGTATATTTATGTATGTAGGCGCCGAAGTGGCAATTGGTAGCTTTTTAGTAAGCTTTTTAGCACAAGAAAATATAGCAGGGCTAAAAGAGAATGTTGCAGCTCATTACATCACTTATTATTTTGGTGGTGCTATGGTTGGGCGTTTCATTGGTGCTGCTGTAATGCAAAAACTACCCGCAGGTAAAGTACTTGGCTTTAACGCAACCATGGCTATTATTTTAGTCATTATTGCCATGAGCACGTCGGGTCAATTAGCAATGTGGTCAATACTATTGGTTGGTTTATTCAATTCGATTATGTTCCCAACTATTTTTAGTTTAGCGTTAAATGGACTTGGTAAGCATACCGCTCAAGGCTCTGGTATTTTGTGTTTGGCGATTGTAGGTGGTGCAATAGTGCCACTTTTACAAGGTGCGCTTGCTGATAGTGTGGGTGTTCAACTTTCGTATGTTTTACCTATTTTATGTTACATATTTATTGTTTTTTACGGCCTACGAGGCAGCAAACCAGTATTAGTGAAGGAGCCATCATAATGAAAACGACTTTTAAACTTAATGCATTAGCAATTGCAACGTTAGTAGGAAGTGTTACTGCACTAAGCGGATGTACTAACGAAAGCAATGTTGAAAAAGTAAATGTTGAAGCGCAATCAAAGCTTGAGAAAATTTGGCCAAAGCTTTCAATTGCAGTGAAAAAAGACCCTGCTATTGAAGCTCAAATTGTCACGTTTTTAGAAAATATGACGCTTGAGCAAAAAGTAGCGCAAATGATTCAACCAGAAATTCGTGATATTACCGTTGAAGACATGCGTAAATATGGTTTTGGCTCTTACCTCAATGGCGGTGGTGCTTTTCCTAATGGCGATAAGCATGCAACGCCAGAGGATTGGGTTGCACTTGCAGAAAAAATGTATCAAGCATCTATTGATGACTCAGTGGACGGCAGCAAAATTCCGACTATGTGGGGCACCGATGCAGTACATGGTCATAATAACGTAATTGGCGCGACACTTTTTCCACATAACATTGGTTTAGGCGCGGCTAATAACCCAGATTTAATAGAGCAAATAGCGTCTATTACCGCAGTAGAAGTAATGGCTACGGGGATAGATTGGGTATTTGCACCCACTGTAGCAGTAGTACGAGACGACCGTTGGGGCAGAACGTACGAAGGCTATTCTGAAGATCCAAAAATTGTTCACGATTACTCAGCAGCGATTGTAAATGGATTGCAAGGTAAAGCCGATGGCGACTTTTTAAGTGATAAGCGCGTTATTAGCACGGTTAAGCACTTTATTGGCGATGGCGGCACCGTTGATGGAGATGATCAGGGAAATAATATAGACAGCGAGCAATCGCTATTTGATATTCATGCCCAAGGTTACGTAGGTGGTTTGTCGGCGGGTAGTCAATCTGTTATGGCATCTTTTAATAGCTGGAATGGCGTTAAAAATCACGGCAATAAATACTTACTTACAGATGTATTAAAAACACGTATGGGTTTTGATGGTTTTGTAGTGGGTGATTGGAACGGCCATGGGCAAATTAAAGGCTGTACTAACGAAAGCTGCCCAGAAGCGGTAAATGCTGGCCTTGATATTTTTATGGTACCAACAGGTGCGTGGAAGCCGCTATATGAAAATACAATTGCACAAGTAAATGCAGGTAAAATAAGTATGAGCCGCATTGATGATGCGGTTGCACGTATTTTACGCGTTAAGTTACGCGCTGGGTTATTTGATAAACCAAGTCCAGCTAAGCGTCTGTACTCGGGTAAAACAGAGCTTATTGGCGCTCAAGCGCATCGCGAAGTAGCACGTCAAGCTGTGCGCGAGTCGCTTGTATTGCTTAAAAATAAAAATAACCTATTACCTATTGCAGCTAATCAACGCGTACTTGTTGCAGGTGATGGTGCCGATAACATAGGCAAACAGTCTGGTGGTTGGAGTATTACGTGGCAGGGGACTAATAATAAAAATGCAGATTTCCCAGGAGCAACGTCAATTTACAAAGGGCTTGAAGAGCAAATATCTGCAGCAGGTGGAAGTGTTACTTTAAGTGCTGATGGTACGTTTGAACAACGTCCTGATGTTGCCATTGTTGTATTTGGTGAAGAACCTTACGCGGAAGGGCACGGCGATAAAGATAACCTTGAGTTTGAGCGCGGAAATAAAAAGTCATTAGCACTTTTAAGCTCGTTAAAAGAGCAAGGTATCCCTGTTGTATCTGTGTTTATTTCAGGTCGACCTATGTGGGTGAACAGCGAACTTAACGCATCTGATGCGTTTGTAGCTGCATGGTTACCTGGTACAGAAGGTGCGGGTATTGCTGATGTTTTATTAAAAGCGGCAGACGGCACCATCCAAAATAACTTTAAAGGTAAGCTATCGTTTTCTTGGCCTAAATCGGCGGTACAAACTGCGGTTAATAAAGGCGATGAAAATTACGATCCATTACTTCCTTATGGTTTTGGTTTAACGTATGGCGATAAAAATGTGCTAGCTGACGACCTTGATGAAGACTCTAAACTTGATAACTCAGGGCTTACGAGTATGGATATACTTGTTGGTGCACCTGTAGCGCCATGGCGCTTATTGTTAAAATCGGGCGATGAGCTTTTAGATGTATCGAGTAGTACGCATGAATTTGGTGCAATTAAATACCGTACTGAGGACAAAACAGTACAAGAAGACGCGCGCCAATTTAACTTCAGCGGTGCAGAAAAAGCCAGTGCTGAAATAGTAACAAGCTTTGCAGAAGATACCATTGCCTACGTTGAAGCAAACAGTGTGATTAGCTTTGATATTAAATTAAACGAAGCACTAACGAGCGATGTAGCCCTTGCTATGACTTGTTCTGGTGAGTGTGGTGCAAGCATTGATTTAGCAAACGTAGTGGATAAAACTATTGAAAATAAATGGCAGTCAGTATCAATCGATTTAGGTTGTTTTGCTGATAAGGGTGTTAATTTTGCAAGCCTAACAAGCCCATTTAGCTTACACAGCAATCGTAAAGCATCAATTTCTGTAGCTAATATTCAGTTTGTACCAAATAAAGCGGACGAGGCTACGCTGTCTTGTAAGTAGTTTATTAACTCTATTGTGTGTATACCAAAGCCCTTCTAATGAAGGGCTTTTTTTATGGATAGATGTTAGCTAGATAAAATATGGTAGTTTAAATATAGTTGTTTTTAATGCGCTTATAAGTCACTTAAAAGCAATTAACTTTTCGTGAGTAAGTTTTTTTCATCAAAGGTTACTACTTTGTCTCGGCCAGTTTCTTTAGCTAAGTAAAGGCGTTTATCGGCATAAGCGAGCAGTTCTTTTATAGTTGCATTCCCATTAATTGCATTACTTACCCCAGCGCTTACGGAAAGTTTTATATGCTGATTTTCATGATAAAAAGCTTGAGTGCTTATATTCTTTCTTAATAGCTCAGCATCACTTTTTGCTGCACCAAGGGTGTAATCAGGTAGTAAAATGGCAAATTCTTCTCCGCCAATTCTGGCACTAATACCTACATTTAAAAATTGCTCTTTAATAAAGTGAGATATCCACTTAATTGCGTGGTCGCCCGCTTCGTGACCAAACTGATCGTTTACACGTTTAAAAAAATCAATATCGAGCAAAATAACAGACACATTTTTGTCTATATTTTTAGGATCACTTAGTGCTTCTTTACTTTTTGTAAAAAAGCCACGGCGATTAAGTAATTGGCTTAAAGTATCGGTGTTAGCAAGGCTTGAAAGTGTATGCTCTGTATTAGAGGCCAGCAGGTATGGCAATATTAGTGCGCTACAAGTGGCCAAAATTAAATGACTACTTAAGATAAGTTGCAGTGGCTCTATGTAGTTTGGCGAATTAATACTAAAAATAGATATTGCCAATAGTGTTGTTTGTATGAGCATTAAAATGCTGTGAATTGAAAAACAAACTATCAGCGCTTTTTTTTGCAAAGTGGCTACAAAGTTCATCTGCTTAATAATATATGCGGAATATAGGTATAAAACCGAAATAATTAAGCTTGTCAGCATTTGCCCTGCAGGGTCTGAATATATGGGTAATAAAGCAACCCCCGTTAATCCAAGGAGACAATAAAGAGGTTTTAAGTTTAGTGCCTTACTGTGCTTATATTTATTTAACCCAATAATAATTAATAATGGACTTAGTAATATAAAAATATCAGCCAAATAGTGTGTAATAAAAGGCGCGTCTATTACTAACTTTAAACAGGCAAGTAACTCGGCAAATGCAAAGGTAATGCATGCTAGGCCAAATAATAAAAATGATGTTTGTTTTTTAAAGTTATGTACGGATAAAAAAAACAAGCCTATTAATACGTTAAGAATAAAAGAGAGACTGATCACAGTAGGCAGGTGTAGCATTTAAGATTCTCTTTTATTAAAGATAGGCGTGGTTGGTGTGGAAAACTTGCTGATTATTATGTATTAATGTTTAAAGGTCAATATGGGTAAAAAGTAGTAATTTACCCATATATCTAATTTGAAAGGGATTTTAACTGAACGAATATTAACGCCCGCTAAACCAAGCTCTCTAAAGCCGATTTTATATCAGGATGATGAAAACGATAATTGTTAACGAGTGCCTTTTTAGGGATTACAAATTGCCCCGTTGTTAGTAAGTCTGACATTTCACCCATTAATAGTTTAAGTACTGGGGTTGGCATAGTGATAAATGCAGGTCGAGAGAGCGCCTCGCCTAAGCTTTTACTAAATTGAGCATTGCTTACAGGGTTGGGTGCTGTTGCGTTAACAGGGCCTGATATTTCTGGGTGTTTAATAATAAAGAGTATTAGCTGAATCATATCGTCGATGTGTATCCACGACATGCCTTGCTCGCCATTACCAATCGGGCCACCCAGGCATAATTTAAAAGCAGGTAACATTTTTCCAAGTGCACCTCCTTTTTTAGCTAAAACAATACCCGTTCGCAAAAGGCATACTCTGGTTTGTTCTGATTGGGCGAGTAGTGCTGCATTTTCCCAGTCTTTACAAAGCTGGTGGCTAAATTCATCGTGTGGGCGTTCAAAAGTTTCATCAATAGGATTACTATTTTGTCGACCATAAAAACCAATTGCACTGCCAGATATAAAAGTATGCGGGGGTATACTACAGGCTTTAATCGCTTGACTAATTTGCTGTGTAATATCAATACGACTGTTTCGTATTATTTGCTTTTGTTTGTCGCTCCAGCGTTTATTTACAATCGGCTCGCCAGCGAGATTAATAACGATATCAACAGTGTTAAAGTCAACATCACTAATGTCACTTACGGCTTTAACTTTGTGGCCTAATAATACGTTTGCTTTAGTTGGATTGCGGCTAAGTACAGTAACAGTATTATGATGAAGTAAAAAAGGGCATAAGTGCTTACCAATTAATCCGGTCGCGCCAGTTATAAATATATGCATTATTCATCCTTACAATAAAATAGAAGCAAGTGATTAAAAAACATACTCGCTAGCAAACAGCTTTGCAAATTTATACGTAAAACAGGCTTTTATGATCACTTCGTAATTATTTCATTTAATTACCTTTTGCCTTACACTGGGACGATATAGTTAATAAAAGGATTAATAAATTGGCAAGTTTAACTGGAGTAAATAAAAGCTTAATAGTTTTTGCTTCCTTAGTAGTGGTCCTCGCTGGAATAAAAGCCGCGAGTGTAATTATTATTCCGTTTATTTTGGCGGCATTTATTGCCATTATTTGTAACCCGCTTATCAAGTTTTTTGCGCGCTACAAAATTCCTAAAGGCATTGCTGTTATGTTGGTCGTGCTGATTATAGTTGGCTTAGGGGTAAGCCTTGGCGGGCTTGTAGGGCAATCTATCAACGACTTTTCTCAGCAGCTTCCTGAGTATAAAACACAACTTAAAGAAGAGTTTGTGTGGCTGGTCGATTTAGCATCTCAATACAACATACTGATCAATAAAGATCAGTTAATTAATATGTTCGACCCTGGCAAAATGGTTGATGTGGCCACTAATATGCTCACTGGGTTAGGTGGCGTAATGGCAAACATGTTTTTAATTATTTTAACGGTTGTTTTTATGCTGTTTGAAGGGCCAATGCTGAGCAAGAAAATACATATGGCACTTGAAGACCCTGATAGTAAAATGAAGCAAATTGACCGCTTTTTAGAATCTATTAATTCATACTTGGCAATTAAAACGCTAGTAAGTTTAGGGACGGGTATTATTGCTGCGTTTTACTTATGGATTTTAGACGTTGACTACTTTGTGCTTTGGGGCGTGTTGGCATTTATGTTCAATTACATTCCAAATATAGGTTCAATTATTGCGGCTGTACCAGCTGTATTACTTGCCCTTATTACTCAAGGCCCATTAGTGGCAGGACTTGTTGCTGCAGGATATTTAACAATAAATACGGTAATGGGTAATATTGTAGAGCCTAAATTTTTGGGTAAAGGGCTGGGTCTTTCAACGTTAGTGGTGTTTTTATCATTAATATTTTGGGGCTGGTTATTAGGTACTGTGGGTATGCTTTTATCTGTACCATTAACAATGATTGTAAAAATAGCCCTAGAAGCCAGTGCAGAAGGCAAGTGGGTTGCCACTTTATTGGGCAGTGGTGAAGACGTTACTAAAAATAACTAACATTTATAACCATCAAGGGCTGTAAAATTAAAACCCTTGATGGTTAAGTTATCAATAAATACAGGGCTATTAATTAATAAACGATTTAATAGCGTCATCCACTGCGTATATTGCGCCTTCTAAATATCCTGCTTCTTGTTTTGCAAACTCACTCGCTACAAAATGAATATTGAGGTTACTTAATTGCTCTTCCAAGTTTGAAAAATCAAATTCTGGGTGCTGTGAAGGCTGAGTTTGATCGTCTTTATTAGCTACAAATTTATCCTCTGCCCAGTCTTTAATAAAGTACCCGGTTGCCTTTTCAGCATCCTTACCATAAAAGTAGCTGAGCTGTTGGGCACAGGCTTGAATTAATTGCTCTTGAGTTACTTGGTTTCGTGATAAGTAGGGCACACCTATAAAGCCAAATAATGCGGCGTAATTACTATCCTCAGCACTGGCATCGTGAATTTCTACCATAGGGCCTACGCGGCTAAAGCTTTGCCCAGATAAGTTTTTATCACGCCAAAATGCATGTTCAAAAGTAGCTATAAACTTGGCTTGTCCTGCCATCCATGTAGGTACGCTGCTAAGGCGGTTTATGAGTGTTGGAGTCGCCCATAGTTCAGGTGTTAAATGCGTTGTAACCATACGAGGAGGAATTGCTGAAATTAATTTGCCAGTAGTAAAGTGCTTTATATTGCCTAAGTGATTAACCGTAATTAGCCAGTTATTATCACCTTTTTTAAGCTCAGTGACATTATGTTCTAATAATATTGAATCAGGATTAAGCTGCTCATATAAGGCAGTTATTAAGGTATTCATGCTGTGTTTGAGTCTAAATAGTTGCATATCTCCAGCACCTGCAATTTGTTGAGGTTGTTTGAAGTTAGGTGCTTGATATAACACATCACCTTTATGGTATTGCTCAAATATACTTAAGTTGAGTGACTTTATTAGCGCTTGAATTTTTGGTTGGTGGGGAAATATCCACGTAGGACCCAAATCAAAACTAACATCGTTATTTATTGGTGATTGCGCGGCAAAAATTCGGCCACCTAATTGCGATTTAGCTTCTAATAATAAGTACTCAATATTAAGTAGTTGTAATTTATACGCACTGTATAAACCAGCAAGTCCGCCACCTATAATAATTACTGGTTTGGTCATCTGTTTATCCATTAGTTTTTAGCAATCTACTAGTAGGTAGTTTGTTTTGGTATGAATAAATTGTCAAGTAAGCTATAGGGAGTGAGTAAAGAAACGTAACTAGTTTAGTGTGCTTAAGTTACGTCAAAATGGGTGTTTTAGTGATTCTGTAAATTGATTTATAAGCTCAATTTCACACAGTTTATAGCTAATGGCTGCGGTTGTCGCATTAGGAAGTTTTATTAAGTAACGCCATTGGCAGGCGCTCTCAAGGTACTTTTCATTATTTTTAATGCTGCGCATAAATAACGGCAGCACTTGCTTATTGCCTGTGCTTTCTTGTGACTTAGTTAGCTCATATTTACGCTTTTGTATCCAACTGCCTTGTGCTTGTTTTGCTTTATCAATTTGGCTATCTAGGCATTGAATATATCGCTTAGCTTCATCGGTTGTTGCTTTAGCGGCTAAAGTACATGCTTCATCTGCAAAGCTGTATTGGCTTGAAGCTAATAACACAATGGCAGTTAGTTTTAATAAATAGTTACTTTTTGTCATTGTAATTAAACTCTAAAATAAATTGAGCGCCGCCTAAGTTATCAGCTTCTGTAATGGTAAGTGTACCGCGATAGGACTTAACCAAGTCAGATACAATTGCCATCCCTACGCCGTGTCCGCTTTCGTATGTATCCAGACGAGTACCCCGTGTAAGTAGAGATTCACGTTTGTCCTCTGGCACGCCAGGACCATCATCGCTAATTCCAATACATAAAGTTTTGCTTTGAATAACTTGTATTGCTACTTGTGAGCGACACGCTTTACAGGCGTTATCAATCAAGTTACCGAGTAATTCCATTAAATCTGTTTGATCGCCTAAAAAATAATCTTTTTCGGTTACAGTGCAGCTAAAAATAATATCTTTATCACGATATACTTTTGCCATAGCACTGAGTATTGAATCGAGTACTGGCTTAATAGGGGTTTGTTTTTTCCACGTGTCTGATGCGCCCGTTGCAGCACGTTTTAATTGGTGCTCGATCATCACATTAATGCGGTCGAGTTGTTCTTGTGCATCGGCATCGTTTGCCAATGGACTTGATTTTAATACAGCAAGCGGCGTTTTGAGTGCATGAGCAAGATCGCTCAATGAGGCTCTATAGCGTTCTTTTTGGCGTTGTTGCGACTCAAGTAGCAAGTTTAGATCTGCTTTTATTGTTTGCAGTTCTACAGGGTAGAGGCCTTTAATTTCTTGAATATCACCCGATTCAATTGCTTTTATTTCTTTATCGAGTCTTTGGAGTGGGCGAGCGCTCCAAATAAAACCAATCGCCATCAGGCCTGCAATTGCAATGCCCATTATAAACATCCAATCTACAAGGGTTTGCTTAAAGCCATCCATTAAACGAAGTAGAGCGTCATTACGTTTAACTAATATAAAGCGAGCTTGTTCTGATTGATCTATGTTATTTAAAATTACAGTCAGGCTAAGTTGCCAGTACGCGGTGTTATTATACTCCACGCGCCTGAAATCGGCAGCACCGGCTTTGGTTTCTATTTGTTGAGGTACATAGTTTAAATTTACAGCCGATTCTGAGTTCCAAACAGGATCATCATCTCGGTAAATCATTGCGTAGGTATCTGAATTTAATCTGTTTAACTCAGGCGCTAAAATAGTGCTGGGCATAATAATACCATGCTCAGTAAAGTCGACTTCAGATATTAGCGAGTAAAGCTGTGCTTCGAGAGTTTTTTCAGTCGCATCAACAAGTGAAGCGTAATACGCCTTACCAATTGAATAAAATAAGATAGGAAGTGCGACTAACAAAACAAAGACAAGGATAAATCCTTGCCTTATTTTTAACGATATTTGCGGTATTACCACTGGCTTTTAAGCCTGTAACCACGCCCACGTAGTGTTTCTACTGGGTTTAGTACGCCTTCAGGGTCAAGCTTTTTACGCAAACGTAGTACAAATACTTCAATTACGTTTGAATCAAGGTCGAAATCTTGGTCGTAAATGTGCTCAGTCAGTTCTGATTTAGAAATTACTTTTTGCGGATTTACCATTAAGTATTCAAGTACTTTATATTCGTAAGCTGTCAGGCTAAGTTCTTTGTCATCAACCCATACTTGTTGTGAACGTGTATGGATTTTAATTGGACCTGCAGTCATTTCTGGATTTGCTTTACCAGCACTGCGACGAATTAATGCATTACAACGGGCAATAAGCTCTTCAACATGAAATGGCTTAGTAAGGTAGTCATCGGCACCTGCATCTAAACCTTCTACTTTATCTTGCCAGCGATCGCGCGCGGTTAAGATTAAAATAGGGATTGTAATGCCTTGTGCTCGTGCTTTATTAATTAGCTCAATACCGTCTATTTTAGGTAAACCTAAATCAACTACGGCCATATCAAGCGGGTATTCTGTAATGTGGAAAAGACCTGCTTCACCATCGTGGCATAAATCCACGCTGTAACGTTCTTTTTCTAAGGCATTACGTAGGTTATCTGCTAAATGTAAATCGTCTTCTATAACTAAAATTCGCATTTTTAATCCTTTTTCACTTCGCCGGTTTTTTTATTAATATGTAAATCAACGACGTGGCCGTCAGATTTGAGTATTCGTACGGTATAAAAATCTGTTTTTTCGGTAATTTTTAAGGTCTTACCGCCAATTGTTTTCTTTGCGAGTATTACGGCTTTCTTTTTGTCCACCTCAGCATGAGATGCTTGGGTGGCGGTTGCTGCTTGACTAAAGTTAGCTAAGCTAACACAAGCAATAAAACCGAGGCTTAATAATACGCGCATAATGGAAAACTCCTAGACCAGACTCACTTAGTTTAATTAACTAAGTTACTAAAATTCAAGTAAAAACGGTAAATTCGTTTTTATCCTGATAATTTTAATTAAAAACCTGTGAACAAACCCTGAATTACAGTGCAACGCACGCTCTAGGGTTTAATACTTTTTAAGCAGGAAATACCTTTTTAAAAGGTTTAACAATTGTATTTTCATAGATGCCAGCGGCAACGTAAGGGTCTGCTGCTGCCCACTCTCGAGCTGCTTCAATTGATTCAAATTCAGCAACCACTAATGAACCGGTAAAACCTGCTTCTTGAGGATCTTCACTATCGACTGCCGGTAATGGACCGGCGGTAAGTAGACGGTTTTGTGAATCAAGCTCACTAAGGCGTGCTAAATGTGCCGGGCGTGCTGCTTTTCTAAGCTCTAAGCTGTTTTCAACGTCTGTTGAGTGAATCATGTACAACATAAGGAATCTCATAAAAATTGTTAAATTTGATTAACGCAATACTACCACAGCGTTGAAAATTGGTGAATTAAAAGCGTATTTACACAGGTTTACACTTCGATTTTATTTTTAAGCTGTAATTGCTTGAAAATCTCTGTGTAACACTGGTAGAGTCGCTGAAATATACAAAATAATAAAAAGGTTTTATGCATGAGCGAAAATAGAGAACGATTTAGTTCCCGCCTTGGATTCATAATGGCAGCGGCCGGTTCAGCTGTTGGTATTGGTAATTTAGTTGGTTTTCCGGTTTCTGCTACTAAAAATGGTGGTGGCGCATTCTTATTAATTTACGCTTTATTTGTCATATTCATTTGTTTACCAGTCATGATGGCTGAAATGGCAATGGGTCGTAACGCTCAAAAAGATCCACTTGGTTCGTACAAACTATTATCTAATAACGATAAAAAATGGAAGTTAGCTGGTTTTTTTGCGGTGCTTACACCATTTATGATTGCTGTATTTTATATGGTGATTACGGTTTGGATCTTTGGTTATTTAACGCAAACAGGCCTCGGTAATTTAGATTTACTTGCAGATCCTGGCCACTTTGGTGTTTTTATTAATAGTTACACTGTGTTTGGTTATATGGCTGTTGTGGTTATTATCGTTAACTTAATTTTGTTAGGTGGTGTTAAACAAGGCATAGAAAAAGCCGCCAAATTTTTAATGCCCGCTTTATTAGTTATGCTACTAGCTCTAGTTACTTATGTATTAACGCTTGATAACGCAATGGCCGGTGTTAAATACTATATTATTCCTGATTTTTCTAAAATGAATGCAAGTGTCTTAAATGGCGCATTAAGCCAAGCGTTTTTTTCGCTATCTTTGGGCATGGGTATCTTAATGACTTACGCATCGTATATTTCTAAAAAGGATGACATTGTCAGTAGCGCTAAAATGGTTGCTATTACTGACTCACTCGTTGCGTTTGTAGCGGGGCTAATGGTGTTGCCAGCGATATTTAGCTTTGACCCAAATACAGACCCATCAGCACTTTCTGACTCGTCCGTATCAATGATTTTTGTATACCTACCTAAAATATTATTAGCACTGCAAAATGATATTGGCTATGTAGGTGCGTCTATTGTTGCGTTCTCATTCTTTTTATTGGTATTTTTTGCAGCGATTACTTCACTTGTTTCAATAGTGGAGGTACCGACAGCAACACTAAGCGACCGTAAAGGTATTAGCCGTAAAAAAGCACTGGGCATCCTTACACTTTCAACCGGTGTACTTACTATTTTATGTACAATGTCGTTTGGTATGATTGACAGCCTTACATCTTTCACCAGTTATGGCGGCGTTAGTAAGAGCTTTTTTGATATTATTGTTGATGTATTTTACGACACAATTTTACCGCTTAATGGCTTAATGGTGTGTTTGTTTGTAATGTACCGCTGGAAAAAAGCACGCTTAACACAAGAGCTAAGCTTAGGTTCGCCTAATTATGCGGGAAGCTTGATGGAAAAGTACGTTAACTTTTCACTTTCAACGTTTATTCCTGTCATTCTAGCTGTAATATTTATAAATACAGTGGCGACTAAGTTTTTTGATTTAAAAATATTTGGTTTTTAATAGGCCTCTTTAAAAGCTTATTGAATAATATAATGCCGCTCAGTTAAGCTTAGCGGCATTTTTTATAGGCGTTTTTTACAGGTATCTGGTCTAACTATTATACCAACCTGCATAAATCTTTGATCAATTTAACGAATTAAATTGCACTATAACGTCGTTAAAAATTTTTTATTTAGAACAACTAGATACAAAAATTTTTGCCTAGTTCTAGCGTAATTTTC
>NZ_JACJFC010000099.1:0-257 GCF_014164385.1 Pseudoalteromonas sp. SG43-3 | reverse complement strand
ACTCAAAGCATTGATGTACAAACCGATGCCAATGGTAACTGGAGTGCGACACCAACAGGCACATTAGCCGAAGGGAATTATAGCGTTAGCGCCAGCATCACCGATGCCGCGGGCAACACAGGTACAGGTACAGACAGTGGCGAAGTAGACGTAACTCCACCGGCACTTGCCTTTACACCAACGTTTGAACTTGGTTTATTGGTTACCTTAAGTGGTACCTCTGACTTGCCAGCAGGCAGTGAAATTACCATTACCGA
>NZ_JACJFC010000098.1:0-269 GCF_014164385.1 Pseudoalteromonas sp. SG43-3 | reverse complement strand
GGTAGCGAGGCAAACAAATTAGAGTCTCAATTGAAACTGAGTGACCATATGTTATTAAAAGATTCAGCCTTGAGCTGTTTTGATTTTACTTTTTTAAAAGTGAAAATAATAACGCACAGTCAATTCGTTTTTGGCAACAAAAACAAAAATTCAGAATTCATTGAGCTGTCGAAAGACATAAAACTTTTTAATTGAAGAGTTTGATCATGGCTCAGATTGAACGCTGGCGGCAGGCCTAACACATGCAAGTCGAGCGGTAACAGAAAGTA
>NZ_JACJFC010000097.1:0-270 GCF_014164385.1 Pseudoalteromonas sp. SG43-3 | reverse complement strand
CGTGAGGCTTAACCATACAACGCCAAACGCGTTTTATGCGACAGTTTGACAGAAGTTAATATGACTAAAGTAGATATTGCTTAAAGAAAGACTTAAAAAATATTATCAGATATTTTCCAAATTCAGTTAATGCGTAGAAATACGGATTAACGCCCAAATTTGCTTGGTGACAATAGCGTTTTGGACCCACCTGACTCCATGCCGAACTCAGTAGTGAAACGAAACAGCGCCGATGATAGTGTAGCATTTGCTATGTGAAAGTAGGACATT
>NZ_JACJFC010000096.1:0-274 GCF_014164385.1 Pseudoalteromonas sp. SG43-3 | reverse complement strand
CGCTACCTGCTCGGTGTGTCAGAGTTGGTGTTGTTTATGCTATGGGAATTTGCTTTTTGGAGGCTCTCACTTTCCTAGCTGATTTAATCAGCTTAGCTAGTGTTATGTAAGCTTTCCCTGCATTGCTCAGCGCTTATTATGTATTCATTACACCTAAATTTGCCTTAATAAGCAATTATATTTTTTACACGTACAGAGGCCGCTAGCCTGAGCAGTTAAGCAGGTTAACTAATTGATTTTAAGCAGCTACCTAGCTGCTAACTCGTTCGCTCTA
>NZ_JACJFC010000095.1:0-295 GCF_014164385.1 Pseudoalteromonas sp. SG43-3 | reverse complement strand
GCACCAACTGATTTAGCCGAAGGCGAATATACTGTCACCGCACAGGTAGATGATGGTCTAGGTAATATCGGCAGCGCCACCGAGACAGGTCAGATAGACCTTACTGGCCCGAGCCTTGTTATTACCGACAACGGTGTAGGTAACGACACCACGCCAACAATTGCAGGTATCAGCGATGCACCGCAAGGCAGTGAAGTAACCATTGTTGTCACCGACAGCAGCGGCGCAGCGCAAACCATGAGTGCCACCGTGCTTGCTAATGGTACGTGGTCAATCCCTGTACCGGTAGCACTTG
>NZ_JACJFC010000094.1:0-309 GCF_014164385.1 Pseudoalteromonas sp. SG43-3 | reverse complement strand
TACTTTCTGTTACCGCTCGACTTGCATGTGTTAGGCCTGCCGCCAGCGTTCAATCTGAGCCATGATCAAACTCTTCAATTAAAAAGTTTTATGTCTTTCGACAGCTCAATGAATTCTGAATTTTTTAATATCTTTCGATATTGAATTGACTGTGCCGAAGCAACTTATAAATAAGTTACTTCTGTTGGTCACTCAGTTTTCAATTGAGACTCTAATTTTTTTGCCTCGCTACCTAAGTAGGTTGGCTGTTAGAACTCAATCTGTACGAGTGCCCACACAGATGATTGCTTTATATTGTTAAAGAACGTT
>NZ_JACJFC010000093.1:0-327 GCF_014164385.1 Pseudoalteromonas sp. SG43-3 | reverse complement strand
AGCCTGGTAATGTCCTACTTTCACATAGCAAATGCTACACTATCATCGGCGCTGTTTCGTTTCACTACTGAGTTCGGCATGGAGTCAGGTGGGTCCAAAACGCTATTGTCACCAAGCAAATTAGGGCGTTAATTCGTATATCTACGCATTAACTGAATTTGGAAAATATCTGATAATATTTTTTAAGTCTTTCTAAGTAATTTCTACTTTAGTCATATTAACTTCTGTCAAACTGTCGCATAAAACGCGTTTGGCGTTGTATGGTTAAGCCTCACGGGTAATTAGTACAAGTTAGCTTAATGGCTCACACCACTTCCACATCTTGCC
>NZ_JACJFC010000092.1:0-331 GCF_014164385.1 Pseudoalteromonas sp. SG43-3 | reverse complement strand
AATGTCCTACTTTCACATAGCAAATGCTACACTATCATCGGCGCTGTTTCGTTTCACTACTGAGTTCGGCATGGAGTCAGGTGGGTCCAAAACGCTATTGTCACCAAGCAAATTTGGGCGTTAATTCGTATCGCTACGCACTAACTGAATTTGGAAAATATCTGATAATATTTTTTAAGTTTTTCTAAGTAATGTCTACTTTAGTTATATTAACTTCTGTCTAAACTGTCGCATAAAACGCGTTTGGCGTTGTATGGTTAAGCCTCACGGGTAATTAGTACAAGTTAGCTTAATGGCTCACACCACTTCCACATCTTGCCTATCAACGTTG
>NZ_JACJFC010000091.1:0-335 GCF_014164385.1 Pseudoalteromonas sp. SG43-3 | reverse complement strand
GTAATAACAAGGCTCGGGCCAGTAAGGTCTATCTGACCTGTCTCGGTGGCGCTGCCGATATTACCTAGACCATCATCTACCTGTGCGGTGACAGTATATTCGCCTTCGGCTAAATCAGTTGGTGCATCGACACTCCATACTCCACCCGTTACGGTCGTATCAACAGTCGTAATATTCCCTGCACTGTCTTCAAACGTTAAGCTAATGGTGGTGTTATCTGCCGCATCGCTTGTACCATTAATGGTTGGGGTGGTGTCGTTGGTGTCAACCAGTGCATTAATACTAATGCTTGGGGCCGTGGTGTTGAGTGTTGCGGTTTCACTTAATGTAGTGGT
>NZ_JACJFC010000090.1:0-337 GCF_014164385.1 Pseudoalteromonas sp. SG43-3 | reverse complement strand
CCGGTGTTGCCTGCATCATCGGTGATACTGGCTTGCACGGTGTAGCTTCCATCCGGTAATTCAGGGCTGGTTGCTTGCCAATCACCGTTTGCATCCACGGTGGCGGTGATTGGGTGTTCATCACCGTTACTGTCAGTAATAACAATGTTTACAACCGTGCCTTCAGGCTCTGTTGAAGTACCACTAATCACTGGGGTGCTGTCGTTACCCAAGCCCAGTGCATCAACGGTGACGATTGGCGTAATAGTATCCACATTACCACTGCTGTTTGCGGTGCTCTCGTTGCCTGCCGCATCGGTAATACTCGCGCTTACAGTAAAGTCACCTTGTGCAAGGG
>NZ_JACJFC010000008.1:189681-216180 GCF_014164385.1 Pseudoalteromonas sp. SG43-3 | reverse complement strand
GAAAATTACGCTAGAACTAGGCAAAAATTTTTGTATCTAGTTGTTCTAAATAAAAAATTTTTAACGACGTTATAGTGCAATTTAATTCGTTAAATTGATCAAAGATTTATGCAGGTTGGTATAATTACTGGTGGCAGTGTCGCAAGACATTGCCGCTGTAACGGTATTGATAAGTAAAATACAAAGTGGAATAAATCATTTTTGTAAATGTTAACTAATTATAGTTAAAAAAAAGCAAGCCAGGTGGCTTGCTTTTAGCGTTTTTAAATACACACACTTATAGACTCGATTTAACTATAACCTTTAAAATCTATAGCTTGCGCCAAATGTAATACGGCGGTCTGTAATACCTTGGAAACAAAGTAAAGCACCTTCGTTTACACAAGACTGGCTAACTTCTGACTCAGTTAAGTTAACGGCTTCAATACCGATATTTAGCTGATCGTTCACATCATAACTTATGCTGGCATTAAGCTGCCCTCTGTCTTCTTGTACAACAGGGAAACCCCATGGGAAGCTTGAAGTGCTACCAAAGTCAGTTGAACGGTACCCTTCGCGCCACGTGTAACGCGCTCGAGCAGATAGACCGTATTTCTCATAGTAAAATGTGATGTTATATGCGTTTTCTGACAGATCAATGAGTGATTGCTTAGCACTGATGTCTGCATCCGGGTTACCGGTTGTTAATGCAAAAACAGCATTTGCACGACTCGTTGCGGTGTCAAATGATTCACCACCAGAAAATTCTTGATAGGTGTAGTTAGCAACAACACCAAAACCTGATGCCCAGCCTAGCTCTTTTTCAAAATTTGATAAGTCGTATTGAGCTGCAAGCTCGATGCCTTGCTGTGTTGTTTCGCCAGAATCATTAATAGTAGTTTGTGTTGGTACACATAACCCTACACCAGCATCTGGGCCAAATACGTTTATGTCAGCAATTGGGTTAAATATGCCGCCGCCTTCACATTCAGGACCATTTGTATCGCGAAAGCCTGTGCTTGGGTCTTCAAATGGGTCAACTTGCTGTGTAACGTGCAAATCGCTACGTGTTTTATGAAAGTACCCCACACTTAATAAAGCAGCGGGTGCAAAATACCAATCAGTGGATATATCGAAAGAGGTTACTTCTTCTGGCTCTAAGCCTGAGTTACCTATTGAAACTGCACTATTAGGGCTGGTGCCAAACGTAACGGATGTAGATAGGTCATCAAAATCTGGGCGTCTGATATCTTTTGACCAACCTAGACGAACAATCACATCTTCACTTACATTCGCGGCTAAATTAAATCGTGGTAAAAAGAAATCGTAATCACCTTTTGACGTTACTTGAGTCACCAGTTCGTTGCCACTTCCATCTTGAGTAACAGAGTTACCTAGCGATGTAACTTCAGTCTCTAAATAACGTAAGCCAAAGTTACCGCGAAACATGCCATACTCAAAATTAGCTTGTGCATATAAGGCATGTGTTTCTTCTTCAATATCAAAAAACGCATTTACTTGAGACGTTGGTGAACTTATTGGACCACGATCAGAACCTGTTATTGCATTATTAGCTTCAATCGCTTGGTTAAGTGCTGCTAATACAGCTTGTGGATCAGAGGATGCAAGCTCTGGGTTTATAAGTAAGAAATCACGAATATAAAGTGCTCGCCCATCACCATCATTAAAGTTATCTGGGCCCGCTGTTAATAATTGTGCAAATAAATCACCCGTTGGGCTATCAGCCATATTTCTTAAACCAACGTTAGAGCGAACTTGATCCGACATACTGCTCGTTTTACTGTAGCGGTAACCAAAATCGACTGACGTTATTACATCATCTAAGTAATATGTAAAATCTGTACGAAACGCATCTTCTGTATTTTCTGACTCATCTTGCCCTTGGTTTACGTCACGTAGAACAACATTTGCAGGGTCGAGTAATTGAGCCATTGTTGGTGCGTTTGCCTCCCCCGTTGCAATACCAAATGTAAGTGCATCACCTGTAAGATCATACTCAAAAGGAGTACCGTTTTCATTTGACGAATTAGTAGCGACATTTGGATTTATAAAATTAAGCGTTGTATTAAAGCTTGGTGTAGTTGAATCAGAACGAGAGGTTGAGGCTTCAACACTTGCAAATAATCTATCGCCTTGCCATTCGCCCCCTATTCTAAATATTTTGCTTTTTGTTATGCGTGAATTAGTATCACTAGAAAAACGTAAATTAGGATCGCCACCACCGTCTTCAACCGGAATAACGCCTCTTACGGCCGCTTGTATGCTGCCTAGATTTTGTCCGTCAAGAGAACCAAAATTAACTGTTTCAAATTCACTCGGTATTGATACATTTCTAAGATCACTTAGGCCAGATGCTTGTACTCTTGAGCTTTCTTGGCGGCGCTCTTGATCGTTAACAACTGCATCAAAAAAGAATTTCATATTATCGTTTGGTGCATATTCAAATGTACCTGCGAAGTTTTTTGTCTCGTATTCGTAATTATCGTAATCTTGAATTAAAAATTGTACTGGTAGAAAATCAAATGATTGTGCACTTGCTGCACCACTATCAGCGGCTACCGAATTATCTCTATCAGCACGAGGACGAAATGCGGTTACGTCTTGCTCACTGTAACTACCACTAAATACAACACCAAACTTACCGCCAGAATCAAGCTCCCAGTTATCACCCCAAGCACCCGATACCCTAGGAGTAACACCATCTGTTGATAAGCTACTATCTTCACCTTGAACTCTAATTGAGCCTAGAGTTTCATTTAACTGTAACGGGCGAATTGTTTTAAGGTTTATTGTTGCGCCCACAGAGCCTTCGATTGTTTTTGCTTCAGGTGACTTAATTACTTCTACACCGGAGATGATTGCAGCTGATACATCTTCAAAACTAATGCCACTTCGCCCAGACCCAGAGCCAACTGTTGATACGCCGTTCACTTCTGTACGATTAGCATTGGTACCACGAATTTGAACGCCCGTACCTACCCCTGCTTCACGGGTAATTTGAATCCCCGTTACATTTTCAAGTACTTCTGCGAGGTTTTGATCTGGTAGCTTACCAATATCGACAGCCTCAATAATCTCAACAAGGCTATCTGCTGAACGCTTTTGTGCAAGCGCATTTGTAAGCGATTGTCGAATGCCTGAAACCTCAATAACCTCAAGATCGTCTACAGCTTTTTTTGGAGCTTCTTGCGCCTGTGTAGACAAAGACATACCAAGTGCGGTTGCCGATATAACTGCCAGTGTAATTTTAGATAACTTGTGACTCATAGTTTTTTTCCTGTGTGTGTGAAATGCTATGTTTAACCAGCTACTTTATTGTTTTTATTAAAAGCCCTTAATTATTACAAACCCTTAACTTTATATTTACACCCAACCATAAAAAGGTCAACCTTTTGGTAATGAATTTAGATCAAATATTATGCAATATGTTATTACCAAAATAGAAAAACCTACCTAACCTTTAAATTAAAATCATAAAGTAGATTTTAAGTTCATGTTATTTATTGATTTTAAATTTAATTAGAAATTGAGCTATCAATTACAAGGGTTAAAAGAGTTAGTGTTTTAAAAATGAAATAATTTAGGCAAGAGAAACCGATGATGTTGTACGCACTTAATAAATGGCATTATTGGTTAACCAATTTTTTTTCAGTCAAGAAGCGTTATTAGAAAGCAAACTGTGTTGAGTACTATTTATTAGCGTTATTGAAAATATAAAATTGAAGAATTTAGGGATCAAAAAAGGCGGTAAAACCGCCTTTTTAATGAGATTTAATGTTTAACTATTATTACAGCTTGTAGCTTAAACCTAAGAATAAGCGTGGGCCGTAGTCATTCACTTCACCTAAGTTTCCTTCAACAAAGAAATCTTGTGATTTAGGTGCGCTGAACAAGTTAATTGCTTCTGCTTTAACTCTAAAGTGCTCATCAATTTTGTATGATGCGCGCATTTCCCATACGCCTACAGAATCAACATAACGAAGTCGAGTACCATTTGTAGTATATGGTTGGAAATACTCACTACGATATTTGTAAATAACGGCAGTATCAAACCCACCAATTTGGTAGTACAGCTGGCTGCTAAATACATGCTTTGAGAAGCCAGGTACTGAAGCCGACTCAACAATACCGTCAGTTAATTGTGTAGTATTACCGTCTACATCAGTAACAAACGTATCGCCGTATAAGCTATCTTGGAACTCAAAGTCAGTGTCTGCATAGTTGTAACCAAATTTCATACCGATGCCATTATCCCAGCGGTAAGAAAATGAAGCTTCAAGACCTAATATTTCACTGTCCTCGTCTGACGTAACAGAGTTAGTAATTGGTAATGAAACAGTTTCACCGGCAACAGTAAAATCTTCAATTACGGTTTGTTGTTGAAAACCACCGTTGAACTGTTTGTAGTATAAGCTTAACGCTAAGATTGAATCTTCGTTAGGGTACCATTCAAACGCAGCATCGTAGTTCCACGACATAAGCGGTTGAGTGTCCGGGTTACCAGAGCCATTTACACCCACTAATAAATCGCTAATTGATGTTGCTGTACCTTCTGTATCTTCTTGGAATGTACGGCTATAACCTAAATTAGATGGATTTGCGCGTGACATACCACGGTATATACCTGCTCGGAATAAAATATCTTCGCTGTAATCAATAACTAGGTTAAAGCTTGGTAAATACTTAGTGTAATCGCCACCACTTTTTATTTTATCCAGTGAACCGTTATCAGACTCAACTAGAGACAGTACACCGGTATCACTTGTTACAACATCAAAGCTATTTCTAAAACCAATCGAAGTTACATCTGTGTCTACAATACGAAGACCAAAGTTACCGCGAATGAATTTGCCAAACATTTCAGTATCGTAGTTAGCCATTAAGTACACTGATGTTGTTTTTTCTGTTACATCAATTGTACCTGCATTTTCATATTCCACTTCTGGGTAAGCAAACACACCATCAGCGTTAGAACCAGCTACAGCTTGTGAGAAACATACGTTGTCGTATGTAGCCCATGATGAACCTGTACCGCTAGCTACAACGTTACCGTCGCTATCAATATTTGTTACGATATCACCATCAGATACACTCGATAAAAAGCCTGATTCAGGGAAATCGATTTGACAACCTTGTAATACGTCAAGCGCTTCAGTACCAGAGTCTAGTGTAAATTCGTTTCTTGAACCGTTACCTTGGCTACCACCATACTGTAGGAAGGTCATTTCAGATGTTCTAATACCACCTTGAATACTTGTAATAACGTTGCCATCTAGCGCATAGTCAAAATCTAGTCGCGCTGAGATAACTTCGTTTTCACGAACATTTTCACGGTCAAGTCGTGTTCTTAGGCTATCTGTAAAGTTTGAAATATCTGTTACGTCAAAATCTGTCAATGTGAAATGAGGAATTTCATCGCCCATATCCCAAGAAAAGAAATTGCGACCTGATGTTCTACCACGATTAGATATTTGAAGTTCTTCACGTTCAGTTTTTGAATACGCTAAATCTAAGTCAACAGTTAATCTATCGGTAACTGTATGTTCTATATTTATGCCGTAACCTTGGTAGTTTTCTTCACGAGAAAATTGCTCACCCGCTGATTCAATACGCTCTTCACCTTCCCAATGTAAAATACCGCCTACATCGTTAGTTACAAGAGTTGGACCGGTTACACCTGGTGTTGCACGTTTTTGTAAAAAGATTAAATCGTGGCGTGCTTCTTGTTGTGTTCTATCTGAAATTTGTGCATCAAAGTTAATATCCCAATCAGCTGACGGTTGGTATTGCAGTGCAAAAAATACTGCATCACGTTCATCAGATGTCTCGTTTTGACGAAAGCTTCGGCTACTGCCAGTCCAAGCATAAGGAGTCCCATCACTTACTGCTTTACCTGTTTCTGGATCGATTTCTGTATCGTAACCTTGGTTGCTACTGCCATTAACTTGGTCTTCACAGTCGCCTGCGCTGCTACGGTAAAAACCTTCATTGGTATTAGTCGGATCGTTTAAACACGCCCACAATGAAGAACCTGATGGGCTAGAACTTCTGTATTCAGCCTCTGGTTGACTAATTTCTTGGCGCTGCACACCAAAAGACACACCAACGGCTTGGCCGTTATCAAATTCAAACTGATCAACATAACTAAACGTGCCACGGTAACCCGCGTCACTTTGCAGCGAGTTATCTACATTACCTTCGTCTGGGTTGTAATTTAATTTAACCTCAGCTGATACACGTTGTTTGCCAAAATCAAGTGGAGTTATAGTTTCAAGTGCAATAACACCTGCAACACCACCTTCAATCATTGAGGCATCTTGCGTTTTATATATCGCTACTTTTTTTACAAGTTCAGAAGGGAACTGCGAAAAGTTAACTGAGCGGTCACCACTACCATTAGTCGCTTCACGACCATTAATGTGTGTTGCACTTAAAAATGGACCAAGACCACGGATAGTGATTTCTGTAGCACCACCGTTTTCACGGTGAGATGCAGCACCTGTAATTGATTCTAGTGCTTCACCGATTGACAGTGCTGGTAAATCACCAATATCTTCAGATGACAGGCCATCAACTACCGTTGTTGCTTCACGTTTAATTGCTATTTGATCTTGTATCGTTCTACGTGTACCTGTAACACTAATTATTTCAACGTCTTCTTCAACTTCTGTCGCTTTTCCCTGATCTTCCTGTGCGCTTGCTGTAAATACGCAAGAACTTGCCATACCTGCGATGACCGCTGTTCTTACCCATTTTGCAACTGGGCGCATTGCAAACTGCCCTGTTGTAGAATTATTGTTATCTCGTGACTTCAACGACATTTGAATTCTCCGCTGGTTGTTGTTGTGTGATTTTAGTGTGTTAGCTTGTTATGCTGATGTATATTTTATGTGACCTTTGATATTAATATACTTAAACCCAGCACGATGATCAACCAATTTGACGCTTTAATATTACCATAAGGTATACCAATTTTAACTTAACAGCATTACCAGTAGGTCAGGCAGGTTTTTTACTAGAATATATATAGATCTAAACTAGTCGATAAATGGGTAATGTAGGTTCAGAAAAGTGTTGTGATTATTAATAAATAATAAAAAAGCCCCAAATTTGGGGCTTTTAAAAGTTAACTGATTAATTGGTTACTTAATCGTTTTGTATTTTCCATGTAGATCCAACACCTACTTCAGATGATTGAATATAATGAAGACCTTTAGCACCTGCCTCTGCCTGAAGGCCTGCAGGGTCAGTTTCTAATAACGTACTTGCTGCTGTAACGTACTCAAGCACTTCTTTACCGTTAGTTGCTGGGTCTTGGTCAATTGCACCATCAGTATCGAATGCGCCATTACCATTTAGTTTTCTAATTTCAACCCAGTCACCGCTTGCATCGCCTGATACTCGACTATCCATATAACCAAAGTTGTTACTTAGCACCGAACTATCATGATTAATTAAGTCACAGTCATATTCAAAAGCATGGTCACTATCAAGTGTATTTGGGTAAAATAGGCCTTGAGTTTTAGCACTGCTGCTTATTGTATCTGCGTCTGTTTGATCACCTAAACCGTTTGCAATTAAATTTCCATTAAAGTTTATAACAAACGCATTTTTGGTCAGCCCATAGAGTACCGGCGCATTCGCTGCGGTTAACTCATCACAATCACTTGTTGGTGCTTTAGGGCCTATTTCCGTACTAAATACAATAGGTTGCTGTGAGTTCAAAACCGTATTGTTTGTTACATTTAGTGTAAAGTCGCCAGCCGCATCAAGTACAGCTTGGTTACCCGAGTTTGGCACACCGCCGTCAGCTTGCGAAAATGGATTTGCCGTAAATACAATACCGCCCGCTTCTTTATTACCAGAACGAATACCAGCGATGTAGTTGTTACTCACTGTGTGACCAAGTGGTGTAATTAATATACCCGCTGGGCGATCATCAGAGCTTGCAATATCGGTAGTTCGAATAATAACGTTATCTGTAACACTGTTGAAGCCACCATCTTCTAGTGAAATACCACCATTAGGATTTACGATTGTATTGCCTTTGATGGTTGCACCCGATGTTTGCACTCGCATTAAACGACGACCCGTTACAAAGTTTTCTACTCGGTTGTATTGAATAGTAAAGTTTGCGTTATCAGCTGCACCACTAGCCGTTGTACTGCCAACATTAATTAAATGTAAGCTAGAATTGTCAAAGTTTGGATTGCTACTAGTGCCACTAAACAAGTTATATTCAATAACGTGATCCGAGCTTGCAGATGCCATTTTAATCACGGAGCCATTTTCAGCAAAATTACGATTAGAAAATGTATTACGTTCGATTAAAGCGCCTTTACCTTTTAGCATTAACCAATGATAAGTAGAGTTGTTTAGCGTTGCTTCTTCTCCATCCATCGTGTTTTGCGAAAAAGTAAAGTTATCCCCTTCTGAGTAAATAACAGCACCTTCTTCGGTTTCACAAAATGCACCCGCTTTAGTATCTATATTCTTAAAGGTAAGCCCTGTTAACCCAGCGCCATCTACTCCAGCAGCTACATGCACACATACTTCACCACTAAGTACAGGAGTTTGACCTTCTACAGCGCGAAGCGTTACTGCACTGGTTAATAAAATTGCGTCCATATCAGCATAAACACCCGTGTTTAAACCAATAACATCACCGTCAGCTAAACCGCCACTTATAGCACCAAGGAGTGCTTCAGGGTTACTAACTAATTGTGTGTAAACCAATGTATCAAGTGAGTTTGTAACCTCACTCGCAAAGCCATCATTATCTGTATACGTGGCTTTTACTGACATTATTGAGCCAGCGTAATCAGAAGGCGTAAATGTTTTACTATTGCTCCCAGCTATTTCAACGCCATCAGCAGACCAAGTATAAGTAACGTTAGCCTCTTCAACGCCGTTGTTATCAGTTATCTCAGCGGTTAACTCGCCATTTGTTAAATAAGGCACTACACCCATAATGGCTACGCTACCGGCTTCGTCAACCGCAACAGCAGAAACAGCAATTGTTTCCTCTGATGTATTATCCTCGATAAACCCATTATCATCTGTATAAGCAACCTGAACACTTACCTTTTGACCTAAAAGTGATGCATCAACTGTAAAGGTGCTCTCTATTGCGCCATCTATCGCTTGTGCGTCAGCAAGCCATTGATAAGTGATATCTCCTGTCGCCCCATCGGTATCATTAATTTCTGCTGTTAAAGTATTTCCAACAGTTGGCGTGCCGCTAATTGTAACTTCGCCTTCTGAGTTTGTTCGTGCGACAACCTCTGTACCGGCTGAAGTTACAGACTCGTTAAACCCACGGCTATCTTCAAAAGATGCACTAACTGTAATAACTGTACCAAACTGTGCGTCTGTTAACGTGAGCGTTGAAAGTGCTTCATCAGCAATTTCTACGTCATCTGCAAACCATTTATAAGTTACTGTATCGCCATCAAAGCCATTGTCGTCAGCTACATTAGCAGTTAGTTGCGAACCAACTAGTGCGTCACCTGTAATAGTTAAACTTGCAGGAAATGCGATTGCGGCAACATCTGCGGTTGGTTCTGTAATATGCGATTCATTAATACCGCCATCATCGGTATAAAGCCCTTGAACTGTAATTGGTAACCCTATCTGATCGTCAGTCAATGTAAATGAAGCGCTATTTGCACCAGCAATTGCCTCACCATCTGCATACCAGTAGTAAGTCACGTCACCTGAGATACCATCAGGGTCACTAACTTCAGCTGTTAATGTTTGTCCGCTTGTAACAGTTCCACTAAGAGCAATAGAGCCCAAGTTGTTGTCATTGTTGTTTGAGTTTGTGTCACAACCAACGATTGCTGCTGCAATAGCGCATAGCGCAAAATGTTTGAATTTCATGGTGGCTCTATTCTCCAAATTTATAGTTTTAATATTTGGTTATCTATTGTGTGTGTTACCAAATAAATCATGTAATTATTACCAAATTCATTTGAGTTGCAAATGAATTGTTAACCAACTTGGTAATATAACCACAATAAAATAAGTTTTTCCACTATCGCCACCTAATTAAATAACAATAAATAAACACCAAGTTAACCTCGGGCTTTTATTGTTGGTTAAGAATTGAATTCAATTGTGAAAAATAACGTTGAAGATACATAGCGTTATAGTAAAAACTTAGTTTTATATAGGGTTTAGTAAGTAATATTATTTAATATATGTGAAGTATTCTTATTTGAAGACAATAAGAAAAGAAGTGAGTTTGTATAAAGAGGATGATTTACAAAGAGAATTAAAATTAAAGGTAAAAAGGGGCAATTTTCTTACCCCTTTTTTTGAGTGCTGTTTTATAACATGGCGTTATTATAAAACTCTACAGGCTCATTTGAACCCAAAGCTACAGGCACACGCTGGTGCAAGCTAGTGGGCGCAATATCTAAAATTCGCGCTCCTCTAGAGGTTGCTTTACCACCTGCGTTTTCAACTAAAAGTGCTAACGGGTTTGCTTCATAAAGCAGTCTTATTTTTCCGTTATCGTTACCACTGCGTTTATCTTGTGGATACAAAAATAACCCGCCTCGGCATAAAATACGATGAACGTCACCTACCATCGCTGCATTCCAACGCATTGAGCTTTTTTCAAAGCTTTCACAGGTGTATAGCAATTTATCAAAATACACTTGTGTTGGTTCGTCCCAGTAACGATAGTTAGCCATATTTACGGCAAATTCGCGACTTTGTTCTGGCACACTTAACTGCTTGTTTGTCAGTAAGTAACCGCCATGTGTTGAATCTAACGTATAACAACGCGTAGGACCGCCAGTACTCATTACAAGTAATGATGAAGGGCCGTATAACACATAGCCTGCACACACTTGATTTACACCGGGCTGACTAAATTGCTCGTCGCTATCAAAAGGAACATCATCACGGGCTAAGTAAATAGTAAATATAGTGCCTATTTGCCCATTAACATCAATATTAGAAGAGCCATCTAACGGGTCAAAAGCAACAATAAACTTACCTTCAGGGTGGCCACCTACCGCATGATCTTCTTCCTCTGATGCAACAGATCGTACACTGCTATCATCAAGTAGGATGTCTTTAAGTAGTTGGTTTGCGATTACATCAAGCTTTTTTTGAACTTCACCTTGAACGTTTTCATTCAAAGTTGAGCCTAAAACACCGGCTAATTCACCTTGGCTTACTCGAAAAGCAATTTCTTTACTGGTCGCTAAAATTGTGCGAATAAGTAAAATAAGATCGGTATCTACACCGTCTTCTTTCAATACTGTATTTAATCTTTTCATGCGCTATACCTGTTTACACAATTTAGATCGTCAAAGCATTGCTCTAGCCTTGCAACCATACTTTGCTCTGAATGACGCAACCATACACGAGGGTCATAGTATTTCTTGTTTGGCTTATCATCCCCGTCAGGGTTACCAATTTGCCCTTGTAGGTATGCTTGCTTGTCTTTGTAGTAATCTAAAATACCTGTCCAACACGCCCACTGCGTATCGGTATCAATATTCATCTTCACTACGCCATACGTTAAAGACTCTGCAATTTTACTGTACTCAGAGCCACTACCACCATGAAAAACAAAGTTAATTGAGTTACTTGGTAGATTAAATTTTTCTGATACGTAAGCTTGTGAATCTTTTAAAATAGTTGGCGTAAGAACAACGTTACCCGGTTTATATACACCATGAACATTGCCAAAAGAGGCTGCAATTATAAAGTTAGGGCTAATACGACTTAAGCGTTCGTAAGCAAATGCAACATCTTCAGGCTGAGTATATAAAGCAGAACTATCTAGGTGTGAGTTATCAACACCGTCTTCTTCGCCACCCGTGCAACCAAGCTCAATTTCAAGCGTCATACCTATTTTTGCCATACGCGTTAAGTAACGTTCACAAATTTCGATATTTTCTTCTAAAGGCTCTTCTGACAGATCAATCATATGTGAGCTAAACAATGGTTTGCCAGTCAGTTCAAAGTGTCTTTCACCTTCATCAAGCAAACCATCAATCCAAGGTAGTAGCTTTTTAGCTGCGTGATCAGTGTGAAGCATCACTGCTACTTCATAATGTGCTGCCACTGAATGTACATATCTTGCAGCACTTACCGCCCCAAGCACAGCTGATTGTTGCTCTGGTAAAGATAAGCTTTTACCACAAAAAAATTGTGCTCCACCATTAGAAAGCTGAATAATAACGGGCGAGTTTTTCTTTTTAGCAGCTTCTAGCGTCGCATTAATAGATGTTGTGCTAACAACATTTACCGCTGGCAACGCATATTGATTAGTACGTGCATGCTCGTACACAGCACTTACTTCGTCGCCAACGATTACGCCTGGTAGTATTGTTGGGGCTAAATAATTCATTTATGAAATCCTTTCTATTTTAAAGCCTGGATACAAGAATCAGTAATTGCTTGCCAATTTTCTTGTTCAACCCATTCTTTCTTCGCTATCCAAGTACCGCCAACGGCGAATACATTATTTAAAGAAAGATAGTCCATTTTGTTACTTTCGCTAACGCCACCTGTAGGACAAAAGCTGACTGCTCTAAATACTGACGACACAGCTGACACAAAAGGAGCGCCACCGGCAAGCGATGCTGGGAATAATTTTTGCTCTTCAAAGCCATATTCAAGCGCCATTAAAATATCACCGGTGTTTGATACACCAGGAAGTACCGGCACATTACATTTAGCAAGTGCTTCAAGTAACGTAGGAGACACCGCTGGGGTTACAATAAAATCAGAACCCGCTTCAAGTGCTTGCTCCAAAATATCAGTATTGATGACTGTTCCCGCACCTACTTTTAGCTCAGGCACCTGTGCTTTAATAGCTTTTAATGCCTCTATTGATGCCTCTGTTCTTAGCACTACTTCAACTAAAGTAAGCCCAGCATTGGCCATAGCTTTCGCTATTTGAACACCTTGCTCTGGAGTATCTGCTTGAATTATAGGTAGCAGTGTTTGTCCTGCCATAAGTTCAGAAAAGCGAGTCATAACGTTGTTCCTTTATAAAAAGTAATGCGGCCGAGGTATAGCGGCCTTTAATGTTTAATTATTTTGTTATACCAATTGCATTAAATTATTGAGCTATTATAGCGACAAGAAAATAGCTCAATAACAAGGCTAAAATTATGATACATAGTTGCTCTATATAAATAATTTTTAACGTAGTTAGTGAGTTATTTAATACGCTAAGGTGATCATGTTTTTAATAAAATTGGTATCACATGCCAGCTTCAGCCATTGCTAGCTGAAATATATCTTTTGGAGCAATAGCACCTGGTTGCTGTATAACAGTCCCTGCCGCTTTTGCAGCAAGTTGCACGGCACTTGAAATTGATTTATCAGATAAACGTGCACCTAAGTAAACACCGTTAAAGGCATCGCCTGCTGATGTTGTATCTACAACGTTTTTGACCGGTACAATAGTGTGGCTTTGAAGCGTATCGCCCTCTTTTGTCACTACCGATTCAGGGCCATTTTTAACAACAATTTCTTCAATTTGGTAAGGCTTTAAATATTCAACAACTGCTTCTACGCTATGAACGCCATAAAGTGTTGTTAAATCTTCAACGCCTGGTAGGGTAATATCTGCAAACGTAAAGGCTAAATGATATTGCTCTTTTGTTTCCTCTACACTATTCCACAAACGTGCTCTATAGTTAGGATCAAAAACGATTTTAACCCCAGCATCTTTAAGCTGCTTTACAACTTTCCAAAAGTCTTCACGTGCACTTTCTTCAATTATTGCTAATGAAATTCCTGAAAAGAAAAACATATCACCTTGGCTAAGCTGCTCGAGTGCATCAGCATCTAAAAAATCAACAACCTTTTTAGCTGCAGAATCATTGCGCCAATAAATAAAGCTACGCTCACCATGCTCATCAGTTTCTATGTAGTACATACCAGGTACTTTGGTGTCGTGAGCAAATACAAGTTGCGTATTTATTTTTTCACTTTCAAAGCGTTCTAGCATTTTTTTACTTAAATTATCTTGACCTAAAGCCGTAACAACCGAAGTAGTAACCTGCGGGAAGCAACGTTTTAAATACACTGCAGAATTATAAACATCGCCTGCAAATGATTGGTGCAGTGTTGCCGCGCTCATAGCTCTAAGCTCGACCATGCATTCACCGATAAAGTAAATATTTTTCATCTTGGAAGTTACCCTATGTAGTTAACTGCTATGCACTTATACAAAATATGTTGGCATAGCAGTTATTATCTAGATTATTGAGGCTTTTTAAGAGGTTCTATTTTTGGAATTAAAATCCAAACAGCTGCCATTGCTATGATGGCTAAAGAAGCACCAATTACAAATGCTGGTGTGTAGTTACCATCAGCAGTAAGAAAAGGTACTAACGATGTAAGACCTACAGCACCAAGTTTTGCCGCCATACCAGAAAAACCTGATAATGTACCCACTGCTTTTTTACCTAACAAATCACTTGGTAGTGTTTGCACGTTACCAATTGCAGTTTGAAAACCAAATAAGATAACAGCCATAATTAGTACCGCTGTTGTTGGTCCGCCTGGATTTGCCATTGCAAGTAGCGCTGGTAACATAATTAAACAACCCAGCGTAATAGTAAGCTTACGTGTTTTATCTGTATTCCAACCTGCTTTAAGCCTGTTTTGTGCCAATAAGCCACCAAACCAAGCACCAAACATAGCGCCAACATAAGGTACCCAACCGTATATACCAATAGATTTAACATCCATGCCGTATACTTCGTTTAGGTAAATAGGGATCCAAAAAACAAATAACCACCAAATTGGGTCAATTGCGGCAGAGGCAATGATTACACCCCAGCTTTGCTTACGAGAAAGTAACTCAGCAGTTGTAGGGTTATATTCCTCTTCGTCTTCACCAGTTACATCACCGTTGTCATCAACACGTCTTTGACCCGTTAAGATATATTCACGTTCTTCGGCAGTAAGCCAAGGATGTGAGCTAGGCGGTGCTTTAACTAAAATTAACCATGGAACTAACCAAAGGAAACCTAATGCACCAACAAAAACAAACACCATTTGCCAGCTAAAGTAGATAGTTAAATAAGCAATTAAAGGAATAGCAATAATGCCACCAATTGCGGCGCCAGAGTTAAAAATACCCTGTGCTAAAGCACGTTCTTTAGTAGGGAACCATTCTGCGTTACCTTTAGCTGCACCAGGCCAGTTACCGGCTTCTGCTACACCTAAGATTGCGCGAAAAATACTAAGACTAAGTACACCTTGTGCAAATGCATGCGCAACGGTTGCAATAGACCAAACACCTATTGATAGTACAAAACCGAAGCGTGTGCCCACCCAGTCAAATATTTTACCAAAGATTGCCTGACCAAATGCATAAGCAAATACAAACACAATAGAAATATTAGCGTATATTTGTTTGCGTTCTAGCGCTGATTCATCAGGAAATAAATCTTCAACAATGTCCGGCCAAAGCACACTAAGTGCTTGGCGGTCGATATAGTTAATAATGGTAGCTAGCGCTATTAGCGCTATAACCCACCAACGTAAGCCTTTAAGTTGCATAATTAATCCTCAAGAAAGTCTTCACGCGCTGGGCTAAAAGTATCAATCAGGATTCCGCCTGTTGGGCAGGTAGCTCCATGATCAGCAAATGGTGGGATTAAGCAGCTATCACCCGGTTTTAAGATTTTAGTTACGCCATCAATGTTAAAGTGAAACTCACCTTCAACAACATACGTTACTTGAGAATGTCTGTGAGCATGGTTATAACCAATAGCCCCTTTCTCAAACCAAATTTTAACAGCCATTAGCTCTTCGTTATAACCTAGCATTTGACGTTTTAGACCATTTCCTAAGTCTTCTATTTCGGTCTCGTTACCAAATGAAAAGTTTGCGCTTTGCTTTTTCATCCTATTTACTCCTGATTATTGTTCATCATATAAACGCCTAATCGGCCATTTAAAGTGAACTCTTTATTTTGATAATTGAATGTGTTTTTAGCTGATGTTTGTGCTTTATTAATTGCCACTAAATATGAGTTGCCTTTAATATCAAGTTCAACAAGTGTTAAATCGCCCTGCTGACTATATTCAAGCTTTGTAACTCGACTAACAGCTTCTAGGGTATATTCTTTACTTGGGTTGTACTCACCATGTGGCTCTAATACAGATATAAACTTATGTTGCTTTTGCCCCTCAACACGACGAATAAAACCATTTTCGTTGCGTAAATTAAAGTGAGGGTCATTTGCGCCTATTTGAGTAAACAAGAAAGACTCATCACCTTTTACCAAGCTCGTTTGCGTATAAAAACGACCATTTTCGTTTAGCCACGTTACTTTAGCTAAACCACTTTGAGGTTGCGCTTGAGCTTTAAGCCATAAATGTTGGTAGCCATTTTTAGTACCTAGCGCAGACAGCTGTGCTGCATTTGCTTTTAACTCAAAGCTGGTATCGATAAGCTGACCTTTATAATGCAAAGGCAGGTCAAGCTGATGCGCTTTATTTGCAGCAACATCAAATATATCAAGTGCAACTGTGCTTTGTAGTTCAGGTAAGTTAATAAGTGCAAGCGTACGCTCAAGATCTACGCCTTTATAAGCTGTGCTTATTTCGCCGCTTGAAACCGTGCCGTATTCATTTGTTTCGAAAAAGTTAAGTGTAGGGTAATTACTATTTCCTACTTCAACATTTGCATTAAAATGCGTTGTTTCGTCAACCACTACCGTATTGTGCGCAACAGTGTGTTTTGCGTAAGTTTCGTTTTCAGGTAAATAACGACCGCCGTATTTAGCTTCTACATTTAAAAAACGTGCTGCGCCATAATCAGATACAATTTCATTTCCGTGGTCGTAAAACTGCCATGTTAATTTATCAAAATGACCATGGCCCAAACCTTGTGCAGCAGGTTTAAACAGTAGCGCTTGATCGCCACCTACCTGCGTTCTCATTACAACTAGAGCACCTTGTTTACCGTCATTACCATCACCGAAGGCAACGGATTTAAACGAATAAGGTTTTGCCATGTTGTTATCAAGTGCTTGAGCTACTTTTAGCCCATCACCAGAGAGAATTATTTGGTCTTGTTGCTTAGCAATATCTAAATAACCTGCATCGTTGGTTAAGCCATACGCTGCCGTTACCCCATTCACTAACTCAATGGTATCGATGCCTTTACTTTTTATTGCATCGTTAATTGGGAAGAACAAACCGTTGTAGCTAAGTTGAATCGTCGTATCAATCGCTTTTAATAATATGCCATCGCGATATTCAAAGATTTTTCGTTGTGGTTCGTTGTTTTCAATCGCTTTAGCAAACGTTACAAATGGTAATAGTGCAAAGCGTTGATAGTAAGGACCTTCGTTATAGTAACCTTGTGGTGAAAACAGCATCTCTAGCTGCTTAATAAAGCCACCCTTACCCGACTTTTCTAAATCGTATAATGATTTTTCTACCCACTCAGGTTCGCCTAATACATACCCTGCCATGCCAACACCCGCTGTTGCCCATGTTCCATGGTTATGTACTTTATTAAATGTAGACGGTTGGCCTACAGATGTGAACAACGAAACAGGACGGAGTAAGTCATTCTCGATTGTTTTAATATTATCGGCATTTAACGAGTCATGAATTAGATCATAAGCTTGTATTGTGTACACAAGCCACATTGCTTCATTTAGGCTTTGCCAAAAAAACTTACCTGGATTTTGCGAATCCATTTTACGTTTTGGATGCAGACCAAGCGTTGGGTATAATTTTGCATACTCAAGCAACATATCACGTACATAGTTTGCGTATTTATCATCTTGGCTTAATTGATAAATAATGCCCGCGTTGTACATAAGTTGGTAATTCTTCTTATGGCGCTCATGTGTATAACCACCACCGCCATCTTTTGGAACGGGTACAGTGATAGGCTGTGCAATTTGTTTATCTACTTGCGCTTTTAGCGATTCAAACGCAGTAGCAAACTTTGTGCTACCGTTGCTACTAATTGCTTGGCGCATTTGCTTAACATCATCAGTAGTAATCACTAAGTTTGGGTGCGCTGCATGCGCCCCCAATGATGTAAGTAATGTAATTGCAGCTACAGCAGCTATTTTAAAACGTGTTTGGCATTTTAATAAGTACATAGTATTTACCCTGCCTTATTTAAAATGTTGTTATTTTTTAATACTGCCGTGTGTGGGCCTTTAACTCTTAACTCTTTAACGCTTGGTGCTTTAGTGGCATCAAATGTATTGCCTGAGATTTCAGTTTTAGGCTCGCCTACTGTGTGCTCTACAACAATAGGAGCAGATTTAACAAATTTATTATCTTTAATATTAGTAACCTGAACACCGTGAACATAAATGCTCGCTTGCTCTTTGTTACGCTTACCAAGGCCAACGTTATTAAGCGTGTTATTTGTCATTTCAAAATGAGGACCAAATGTACTTTCATCAGTACCACCACGGTAAAGCTTAAGTACACCGCCTTCTACATTATTAAATGTATTATTATTTACAATAACGTATTCCGCGTTATAAACACCTAAGTCTTCAATTTCAGTATTTAGACGTAAAATGTCACCTGTTACTGTATTAAAGGTATTACCTGTAACAATAATTTCGTCAGCCATTGCACCTTTACCAGTGATAAAGAAATGGAATGAATGATTAATATCTAAAGCATTTAACTCTGAGTTGGTCATTACAAAGCGGTAATTATCAACCATACCCCATTTTTGCGTACGAACAATGCTGTTACCTATTGCATCTGGCGCGTTTTCACCTGAAATTGATAAACCATCTAGTTTTAAGCTGCCGCCATCATGTATTTCAAACAAGGTAGAGCGTTGAAAAGTAAGTTTAGACTTTGTGTTCTGCTTTGCTTTAATTGTCAACGTTTTATCAATTTTAACCAGTTTAGACACATCATACTGGCCAGGCGCTAGTTCTAGAACATCGCCCGACTCTGCATTATCAATAGCATCTAGTAATGCACTTACATCAGCTTTAACAGAATGTGTCTTACCAGAATCAAAATCAACTAAAGCAGGTACTTTTGCATACCAACTAACACCGGTATCTTCTTTTTTAAGTACTTTTAAATCGCGCTTTGCACCTACATTTAAACTTTTAGAGGTTGGGTAAAGTAGACCATTACTTGCTTTTTCAAGCGTGATTTTTTCTTTTTTTACACCGTACGTTAGCTCAGAAAGCACTTTTGTATCTGCAATGTTGTTACTTAATACTAACCCACTTACATCGTCGAATGTTGTAAATGGCTGTTCACCATCTTGGTTTATGATTAAGTTGTTTTTCATTACGCTATTTTTTGGGGCTGCGCTACGCTCAGCATCGCTACCTGCAGCAAGTTGAATATGACGCACATTTATAAATGTGTTGTTTTCAATCGTCGCATTTTCTACTTGGTGATAACGATTAATAGATGAATTTGGTACGCCGTTCATTACAGTAAAACCACTGCCAAAACGATAGCCTGTTAGGCCTTGTAGGTAGTTATTTCTTACAATTTGATCTTTATTGATAACGCGGATACCACCTGTGTGATCAACACCATTACCAATGAAGATATTTTCTTCTATAAGATTGCCGTTACCATGGCGCAGCGTTAATGTACCGCGCGCTTCATAAAATACGTTATTACGAAGGATGTTTTTACCTGACTTAACCGAAACAATTTCTACTTCACCATTGGTACGTTCAAAGTAATTATTTTCAACCAATGTATGCGAATCAGTTAGTGAGTAATGGCTTGTGCCAATACGCAGGGTTTCACCACCGTTAGAACCAAAAGTTGGACGGTAGCCAAAATAGTTGTTATCTATACGATGATAGTTTTCCTGGCTTGCTTTGGTGTTTAAACGAACAGCAACTGTCACACCTTTATTGCGTTTGCCAACTAAATGACTATGATCAAAGCGGTTATGTTGTCCATATAAGGCAACCCAATAATCAGACTCTCGCTTGTCTGGATTACTGTAATTATCGATTACTGTTTGAGTAACTCGTGAATTGTAGGCTAATTCATTTTTATTTTTACGAAATTCTATTACAGCTGAGCTCGGTGTGTAGCCGTCTTTAAATACTAAACCAGAAGCTTCAAGGTATTTACCTGCAAGTCTTAGATTAGATTGACCTGATAGAATTACTTTTCCGTTAGTTTCAGCGGTTAATATAATAGGAGAGTTTTTTGTACCTTGGCCTTCAAGTAAAATTTCGAAGTCAGACCAAGTACCATTTTTAAGTACTACTTTGTCGCCAGCAACTAGATTAGCTGCGATATCATTAAAAGCTTGTTTATTTTCTATAAAATAATCTTTGGCCGCTACTTGTGTGGATATGCAACCGATGAGAACTAGACTAAGCTTTATTGTATTAATCAAACGCATAGTTAACTCTTTTTCGTTGTGACTGAAAGTAGTGCTTCATCAGAATTAAAAAAAGCTGACATTGCACAAAGACTTTAGTCAATTGGTGTCATGTGTGTTAAAGCGCTTTAAGTTAAAGCTCAAAGCGCTCAATAAGGTCGAGAAGTATTACTTTTCTAACTTTTTGAAGTAATCAAAAATTTCAGGAACGTTACCTTGACCCATACCAGCGTCAAACGCTGCTTGTAGGTTAGCTGATGAACCTTCAGCGATTTTTGATTCAGTACCTAGGTCTTCTACCATTTGTAGGAAGTAGCCTAAATCTTTGTTTGCATTAGCAATCGAGAAACCAAGGTCGCTAACATTATCAACTGCATAGTTTTTACAAAATTGCATAAATGGTGAGTTAGATGGGCCAGTCGACATAATGTCGAAAAGTTGTTGACGGTCAACACCAGCAAGCTCTGCCACTGCAAATGCTTGTGACATAGCACATACTGTCGTCATGCCCATGAAGTTGTTGATAAGCTTAGTTGTATGACCTGCACCTAGCTCGCCAAGATGGAAAACGTTTTCACCTTGATCTTCAAGTACTGGTTTAACTTTATTGAATGTATCAATATCGCCTGCAGCCATAATGTTTAAAAGACCGTCTTTAGCATGTGCTGGTGTACGACCTAGTGGCGCGTCGATCATGCCTGCGCCTTTAGCTGCTAAATCAGCACCAATTTTTTTAGTAGATGATGGGATAGAAGTACCAAAATCAACTAATACTGCACCTTCTTTAATACCCGCTAGGATACCGTCTTCTGCGTAAACAATTTTTTCTACAACGGCAGACGTTGTAAGACAAAACATAACAATATCTGAACCTTCAGCTAGCTCTTTTGCAGTGCTTGCTGTTTTTGCGCCTCTAGCAACACATGCTGCAACCGCATCTTTGCTAAGGTCCATAACAATTAGCTCATAGCCTTTGTTTTGTAAATTTTCGGCCATGTTGCCGCCCATTAAGCCTAAGCCGATGAAACCGATGACTGGTTTTGACATGAATAACTCCTAAATATGTGGCGCATACTTTTATAAGAACAAGTAAAATTTACTCTATAAATACGCTGTGTCTTTTGTTTCAATTTGTAGAGTAACTTTAAGCTTGAGTTATTTATAAATTAACCTGTGCAAAACGTAACTCTGATTAATTACCAATACATTGTACTCACTCAAACCAAGCAACTTACCAATTGGTATGCAAAAACTGTATTACCATACGACTTTTTTGTCAACCAATAAGTTAACCAAGCAAACGCCACATTTTTAAAAATTACACAAAAATTAATTTAATATCCTATTAAAACAAATGGTTATATATCAACAGCACAATTAAGCAAAGGTTAACTTTTGTTGAACAATCAGTAACTTTTTTTATACTAATAGGTTGACCAATAATTGAGTACTGGTTATTTAAACATCCAAAATTTAATAAAATGATTCATTAATTGGTAATTTATAAAGGTCGAACTCAAACTGTTTTAAGCCCACTCTCATATTAAGGTTGTGATTTATATGTAATGCCTACATATATGGCTAATACATATAACCCCCCTAAAACGCGCTTGATAATAGCGCTTAGTTAAAAATACTCTTAACTTTGAATAAATAACTAAAGGAACTAAAAATGCGTTTATTACATACTATGCTTCGTGTAGCGGATTTGGATAAATCAATTGCTTTTTATACTGAAATATTAGGTATGAAAGAATTACGCAGAGCTGATAACAGTGAATACAGATACACTCTTGCCTTTGTTGGATATGGCGACGAAGCAGATAACACAGTATTAGAGCTAACTTATAACTGGGACGAGGATAACTACGACCTAGGTAATGGATATGGTCATATTGCTATTGAGTTTGATGATATTTACAAAGCATGTGCAGATATTAAAGCTGCTGGTGGCAATGTAAGCCGTGAACCAGGGCCTGTAAAAGGCGGTACTACTGAAATTGCTTTTGTAAAAGACCCAGATGGCTATGCAATTGAGTTAATTCAGAAAAAAGAAGACATGAGTAAATTTTAAATTACTTAACAACTAATTCAAGTTATAACAATTTGCTTAATGCCAATCTGCTTATATATGGGGTCTATTTAACGTTAAAAAAATTACGCTAGAACTAGGCAAAATTTTTGTATCTAGTTGTTCTAAATAAAAAATTTTTATCGACGTAATAGTGCAATTTAATTCGTTAAATTGATCAAAGATTTATGCTGGTTGGTATAACTATGGAGAGGTTTAATTTTATATATAGTTCAAATGGTTATGCAGATTGGTATTAAATAAAAGGTGCTTTGCAGCACCTTTTTTTAACGCAACTGACTATCTTTACTACCACGCCTATTAAACGATTTAGCGCTGGCACCATTGCCTTCTATTTCAGCTTGGCATGCAACACAGTAGCGAACTCCTGGTAGCGCGAGCCTTCGTGCTTGTGGGATTTTTTCATCGCACTCGTCACATAGCTCAGCACTTGCACCAGATATTAAATTGCTTCTTGCATACTGTACGGCGTCGTTAACACTTGCATCAATTTGATCTTGAATTGCACCGTCTCGTGCCCATCCACTTGCCATAAATCCTCCTAATAAAGTTGGATGTTTAAATTTATGCTACCAAATTGAATCTTTATAAGTACTGAATAATAAAGCTAGGAATGGGGTGTTATTTGAAGGCTTCAACTATAAAACTATATTTTATATCTAAAGAAAGACGCTGTAGTTGCTCCCTGTAATCTACTTTCAAAAAGATCAACACTCTAAAATCAGGCAAAAAAAAGCAGCTAAAAAAGCTGCTTTATAATTCCAATTATTTAAATATTAAAGGCTGTAATCAACAACCTTCATGCCTAATTTTTCAAGCTCTGGGCGAAGTGTTTTAGCATCACCCACTACTAAATAAATCATATCTTTAGTGTTTAAGTGTTTTTTAGCTAAGGCGTTAACTTCTTCTTTGCTAATATTGCTAACAATCTCATTTCTTTCTTTTACAAAGCTAGGTTTTAAATCGAACTCTAATATTTGTGCTAAAAAGCCAAGTTTTGCATTAGGCGTTTCGTATTTAAGCGCATCTTTTTGATTGATAGCTTTACGCATAAACATAAGCTCTTCATCCGTGACACCGTTTTGAGCATAGTTATTAAGCTCATTAGTAAACTCTGTAATAGACGCTGCAGTAGAGTCGGCTCTCACCGCTGCAGAAGCTGTAAAGCCGCCTGATGTTTTATCACCCCAAAAACGAGAGCGAGCACCGTAAGTGTAGCCTTTATCTTCTCGTAAATTTAGATTGATACGGCTGTTAAACGTGCCACCAAATGCAAAGTTCATTAAGTTAGCTTTAAAAAACTCACCAGTAATGTCTTCAACCATATCGCGTTTACCAATACGAATTTCTGATTGAGGGGCATCTGGTTTATCTACAAGATAAATGACATTAGTTTCTACTTTAGGTTCACTGAAATCAACAGTAACTGGGCTCGATTTACCTTGCCAGTTTGCAAGTGTAGCTTTAACCTTTGGCTCAATTGTTGACTCTTTTAAATCAGAAACAATAATGACTTGCGCGCCTTGTGGTTTAAAGTTTGCGTTATAAAAAGCTTTAACGTCATCTAATGTAATAGCCTCAATACTATTAAGCGTTCCAGTACTTGGAAGTGCAGCTATATTTTCGCCATATAGTAATTTGCTGTATGTATTAGATGCTAAATACCCTGCATCCTTCATTGAATGTTGAATATTTTGAATGATTTGCTTTTTATTACGCTCAAAGTCATCGGCATTAAATGCTGGTTTAAATAATTTCTCTTCAACAAGCTTTAGCGTTGCATCTACATTTTTAGTTAAGCTAGAAACATACACATTTGTATGTGTTTTGTCTGAGTAGATACTTACCTGGCTACCCAGTTTTTCAAGCGCGTTACTCATTTGCTCTGTAGTGTAGTTTTGCGTTGACTCGCTCATTAACGATGCAGTCATTGACGATAAACCCACTTTACTAGCTTGCTCATTATACAAGCCACCCGGAACTTTAATGAAAATAGCGGTGGTTGGCGTTTCTGTACTTTGCGTACCTAATATTTTAATACCGTTTTCGGTCTTAGTTTGCCAAAGAGAAGGAACATCAACAGCAGGATTTGCGCCGGCTACAGGGTGAATACTTCGATCAAATGTATCAACAGCTCTTCGTGCTACTAAATCATCAGCTGAAGTTGTAGATGGACCTCCAAAATCATGCGCTTTAGGCGTAAAGTTATCTGGGGCAGCTATAAGTTGAGTTTGACCTTCTGGCACAACACTCATAATAACGGCAGATTTACCTTTGATATATTGATTAAAAACACGCATAACATCAGCTTTTGTAACTTTGTTATAACGTGCAATCTCATCTTTAGCTGAGTTTGGGTTACCTGTAAACGTTTCAGATGCGGCTAGTTGAGAGACTTTTCCTGATACGCTTTGCAGACCAAAAATTGCACCTGACTCTATTTTAGCTTTTACTTTATCTAAATCATCTTGTGTAACGCCACGCTCTTCAAATTCAACAAATGAATCACGAATGATTTTTTCCATATCAGCTAACGTTTTCCCTGCTGTAGGATTTGGTAAAGCATAAAGACTAATTGAACACGCTAACTCTTGGCATGGATGATTTGCACTTGCTTGAACAGCAAGTTGAGTTTTAACTAGGTTTTTGTATAGTAGTGAATTATTACCTCCACCTAATATTTCAGCAAGTATATCAAGAGGTGCTTCATCTTCAGAGCGAGCATAAGTCGTTGGGAAACTCATACTTAATAAAGGTAAGTGAACCTTATCTTCCATTGAAATATATCTATCAGCATCTAGTATTACAGCTGTTTTTTCAACTTTAGGTATTTCAGGACCTTTTGGGATTGGTGCAAAGTATTTAGTAACTAATGGCAGTATTTCATTAGCGTTGATGTCACCACCAATGGTAAGCGTTGCATTATTTGGTCCGTACCATTTTAAAAAGAATGCTTTTAAATCATTTACATTTACGCGATTTAAATCGTCCATAAAACCAATTACAGGCCATGAATATGGATGGCCGTCTGGATACATCGCTTGAGCAACACGTTCACCTAAACGACCATAAGGGCGATTATCAACACGTTGGCCGCGCTCATTTTTTACTGTTTCGCGTTGTACTTCAAATTTTTCTTGGGTTACAGCATCGAGTAAAAAGCCCATTCGGTCAGCTTCTAGCCACAACATCTTTTCTAATTGATTTACAGGTACTGTTTCAAAATAATTTGTTCTATCAGAGTTAGTAGTACCATTTAAAGTACCGCCTGCTTCAGATATTATTTTAAAATGTTCCTCATCAGCAACATTCTCTGATCCTTGAAACATCATATGCTCAAAAAAGTGAGCAAAGCCTGACTTACCCAACTCTTCGCGAGCAGAACCAACGTGGTATGTTACATCAACGTGTACTAAGGGATCTGAATGATCCTCGTGCACAATTACAGTTAAACCGTTATCTAGTTTATATTTTTTATACGGTATGTTGATTTCACCTGCATTAGATTTCACTGATTCAATAAGTGTAACGCCAGGAATTGATGTTTCTGTAACAATATTTTTATCAACAGCTTGAGTTGAGCTATTACATGCAGCCAACCCTGATGCAAGTAAAACAGCAAGTGCAATTTTTGTGAGTTTCATTTTTTAGTCCATATTTAAATTAACTCAATGAGTTTAAAGACTAATTAAAAGTACAACAAGGAATATGGAGCGATTATGGGTTTGGTTTTGTAACAAAGTGTAAATAGATTGATATAAAAATGAAGTATAAAATGAGGGTATTAATTTGTGGTTTTATTCTAATAACACTGCACTTTCCTATCTAAGTAGTAAATGACATATCTAAGAGATTGGTACTCTTGATAACGTCGTGCATAGAGAGTGCGGTGTCACACTACTTTACACAATACTTAAAATAAGTAAGTGGCGTCCCCAAGGGGATTCGAACCCCTGTTACCGCCGTGAAAGGGCGGTGTCCTAGGCCTCTAGACGATGGGGACACATAAATGTGTCACTAGGACAACTGAATTTTTAGACTCGTTT